>DASWGE010000144.1:0-7985 GCA_036393895.1 Streptosporangiaceae bacterium
GGGATTCACTGATCCCCCGTAAAGGATACGCACTCTGGCCGCCACATCGTGACCATGGCAAGCGGAAACACGCTCCCTGATCGCCGCGCAGACCTCCTGCGCGTCCTCGGGGGTGGCAACCTGGCCGGTACCAATCGCCCACACCGGCTCGTACGCGATCACCATGCCGGCGACCTGCTCACCGGTCAGCCCGGCCAGCCCGGCGTCCACCTGGAGGATGCAGTGCTGGACGTGGTCCCCAGCCTGCCGAACGACCAGCGGTTCGCCGAGGCACAGCACCGGCGCCATGTCGTGCCTCAGGATGGCCTGTACCTTGGCGTTGACGAGCGCGTCATCCTCGTGGTGGTACTGCCTGCGCTCGGAGTGGCCAGCGAGCACGTAGCGACAGCCGAGCTTTTCCAGCATCCGGCCGCTGATGTCGCCCGTGTAGGCGCCGTCGTCGTGTGGTGAAACGTCCTGCGCGCCGTATTGCAGCTTGAGCTTGTCGCCCTGGACCAGCGTCTGCACGCTGCGCAGCCCGGTGAACGGCGGCAGCACGGCGATATCGGTAGCGGCGAAGTCCTTGTCGTTCAGCCGGAAGGCGAGCTGCTGGGTCAGAGCGAGCGCCTCGAGGTGATTGTTATTCATCTTCCAGTTGCCGGCCACCAGCGGCTTGCGTGTCGCGCTCACCGGCTATCCTCCAGTGCTGCGAGCCCGGGAAGCGGCTTGCCCTCAAGGTATTCCAGGCTGGCCCCGCCGCCGGTCGAAATGTGACTGAATGCGGTGTCAGGAAATCCCAGCTGCCGGACGGCCGCCGCCGAGTCTCCGCCGCCGACCACGGTCAGCCCTTGCACCCGGCTGATCGCTTCAGCGACGGCCCTGGTTCCGGCCGCGAACGGGCGGAACTCAAAGACCCCCACAGGACCGTTCCAGAAGACTGTCTTGGCATCGGCCAGCTTGCGCGCGAACAGGGCACGGGTCTGGGGCCCGATGTCGAGGCTCTCTCGGTCGGCAGGAAACGCGTCGGCTTGGTAAACGTCGTGCTCGGAATCGGCAGCGAACCTGGTAGCGCCAACGAGATCCACCGGCAGGACGATCTCCACGCCGCGTCGGTCTGCCTCGGCCATGATGTCCTGCACGCTGCCGATCTGATCCGCTTCGAGCAGCGAGCGGCCCACTTCGTAACCGCGAGCCGCTAGGAATGTGTAGGACATGCCGCCGCCGATGAGCAGCCGGTCAGCCTTGTCGAGCAGGTTGGCGATCACTGCGAGCTTGTCTGACGGTTTTGCGCCGCCCAGCACGACGACGTAGGGCCGTTTCGGGTTCTCGGTGAGCTGGCGCAGCACTGCGACCTCGGCCTCGACCAGCTTTCCCGCAGCGTGCGGCAGCAGCGCAGGCAGGTCGTAGACGCTCGCGTGCTTGCGGTGCAGCGCGCCGAAGCCGTCGCCGACGTACAGGTCTGCCAGGGCCGCGAGCCGGCCGGCCAGTGCGGCGCGCTCAGCGTCGTCCTTGCTGGTCTCGGCTGGCTCGAACCTGACGTTCTCGAGCAGGCCGACCTCTCCGTCGGCCAGGCCGGCCGCCAGCTGCTTGGCCGACGGCCCAGCCACATCGCCAGCGAGCGGCACCGGCCGGCCGAGCAATTCGCCGAGCCGGCCGGCGACGGGCCGGAGCGATGGCCCGCCCGCGGCCCTGGCCGCGTAGTCGTCACCCTTGGGCCTGCCGAGGTGCGCGCAGATCAGCAGCCGCGCCCCCCGTCCGACCAGATTTGTAATGGTTGGCATGCTGGCCCTGATCCGGCCGTCGTCGGTGACCTGGCTGGTCGAGGTCCCGGCAAGCGGCACGTTCAGGTCGGCGCGCAGCAGTACGGCGCGGCCGCCGACCTCAAGGTCAGCGATGCCTCGCATAACCTAACCGCCCAGGCTACTGGCAACCATCGCCGCCAGGTCAGCCAGGCGGTTTGAGTAGCCCCACTCGTTGTCGTACCAGCCGATCACCTTCACCTGGTCGCCCGAGGCCATGGTGAGCGGCGCGTCGAAGGTGCACGACCAGGGCGTGCCGACGATGTCGGAGGACACGATCGGGTCGGTTGAATAATGCAGGTAGTTCTTCAGGGGCCCGTCGGTCGCCGCTGCCAGGTAGGCCTCATTGACCTCCGCCACCGTGGCCTCGCGCTCGAGCTGGACGACCAGGTCGGTAACCGAGCCGTCCATCACTGGCACCCGCATGGCCATCCCGTCTAGCTTGCCCTTGAGTGCGGGCAGCGTCAGCGCGGTGGCCTTGGCCGCGCCGGTGGTGGTCGGGATGATGTTCTGCGCGGCCGCCCGCGCCCGGCGCAGGTCCTTGTGCGCGAAGTCCAGGATCACCTGGTCGTTGGTATATGCGTGCACCGTCGTCATCAGGCCCCTGACGATGCCGAAGCTGTCGAGCAGCACCTTGGCGAGCGGCGCGACGCAATTCGTCGTGCAGGACGCGTTCGAGATGATGTGGTGTGCGGATGGATCGTACGACCCGTCGTTGACGCCCATCACGATCGTGATGTCCTCACCCTTGGCCGGCGCCGAGATGATGACCTTCTTCGCGCCGGCCTCGATGTGCTTGTGCGCGCCGTCGTAGTCGGTGAAGATGCCGGTGGACTCGATGACTACATCCACGCCGAGATCACCCCAGCCGATCTTGGCGGGATCGCGCTCGGCCAGCCACTTGATCTTTGAGTCCCCGGCCACGATGCTGCCGTCGACAACCGATACATCGACGTTCAGGGTGCCGAGAACTGTGTCGTACTTGAGCAGGTGGGCGAAGGTCCTGATATCGCCGAGGTCATTGGCAGCGACGATTTCGACTTCGGGCTTGTCCATTGCGTGGACTGCACGCCAGAAGTTCCGCCCGATCCGGCCGAATCCGTTGATACCTACCCGGACAGTCACCTCGTCCTCCCCCTTCGCCTCGTCGCTGCCTGCGGGCGCTCGGCTCGCCGACATCGCTGATCATGTGCCACGCCGCACCCTAACACCGGGCCGTTACCGATCGCAGGGGCGCATCCCGGCGGCAAGACTACCCGGCGTCCGGCGCGGTCTGGCCCAGGCCGACCCGCAGTGAGTAAGCTTCCCGACAAGTCAATGGATGAGGGAAATATGAATGGATTCGGCGGCCCGGGTCAGCCCGGACGCGGCAACATCGGCATGGCCGTGCTTGCCGGTGCGGCGGTCGCGATCGTAGGCGCCCTGATCTGGGGCGTGATCGCCTACTCGACCAAGTACCAGTTCTCGATCATGGCTGTACTGATCGGGTTGGGGGTCGGGACCGTCATGGCGAGAGTCAGCGGCGTCAGGAGTATGGCGCTGGGCGTCGCCAGCGCGGTGCTCGCTGTCGGCGGCTGCGCGCTGGGCAGCCTGGTAGCCGAGATCCTGATCTTGGAGCGGCACGGCGCGCCGATGAGCTTGATCCTGGCGCACCTCAATGGTGTCTTCAGGTTGTATCCCCACGCCGTTGGTGGCCTGGGCTTCCTGTTCTGGGCTCTCGCCGCCTTTTACGGCTACCGAATCGCGATGGGCATGCCGATGCGCTGGGGGTTCGGGCGACGCCGGATGCGCACGCCCCGCGGGCCAGTTGCCGGCCAGCCGTACGGGACACCGGTCCAGCCGGACGGGACACCGGCCCAGCCGTACGGCGACATGCCGCACGGCAGCTATGACACCGGGCAGGGTTTTGACACCGGACAGGGCCATGGCACCGGACAGGGCTATGGCACCGGGCAGGCGTATGGCTCGGCGCCAAACAGCCCGCCACAGCCGGGCGACGCCGCTTCGGGCCAGGCGGAGCCTGGGTTCGGGTTCAAGGAGCCGCCGCCCGGATTCGGCTCGCCGCCGCCGCCCGCGCCCTGAGGGATCAGGGGGCGAGCATGTCCGGGGTCAAGTGCGCCTCGGTCGTGGGAACGCCGAGCTCGACCGCGCGCTTATCGGCTAGGGCGAGCAATCGCCTGATCCGCCCGGCGATCGCGTCCTTGGTCAGCGGCGGCTCGGCGGCCTGACCGAGTTCCTCCAGGCTCGCCTGGCGGTGCTTGATCCGCAGTTCGCCCGCTTCGATCAGATGCTCGGGTGCCTCGGCGCCGAGGATCTCAAGCGCACGCTCGACACGTGCCCCGGCCGCGACCGCAGCCCGGGCGCTGCGGCGCAGGTTGGCGTCATCGAAGTTGGCGAGCCGGTTGGCCGTGCCGCGCACGGCCCGCCTGATCCTGCGCTCCTCCCAGGCCAGCACGCTGTCGTGCGCGCCGAGCCTGGTGAGGATCGCGCTGATCGCGTCGCCATCCCTGATCACGACCCGGTCGATCCCGCGCACGTCGCGGGCCTTCGCCTGGATCCGCAGCCGCCGCGCCGCGCCGACCATGGCCAGCGCCACCTCGGGTCCCGGGCAGGTGAGCTCGAGCGACATGGACCTGCCCGGCTCGGTCAGGGACCCGTGCGCGAGAAAGGCGCCCCGCCAGGCCGCCTCGCAGTCACAGATGCTTCCGGCGACCACCTGCCTCGGCAGGCCGCGTACCGGCCTGCCGCGTCCGTCAATCAGGCCGGTCTGCCTGGCCAGGCTGTCGCCGTCCTTGCTGACCCTGACCACGTACCTGTTGCCCTTGCGCAGTCCGCTTGGGGCCAGCACGATGAGCTCAGAGCTGTGGCCGAAGACCTCGATGATGTCCTTGCGCAGGCGGCGGGCCGTGGCGCCGGTGTCCAGCTCGGCCTCGACCATGATGTGCCCGTTGGACAGGTGCAGCCCCCCGGCGAACCTGAGCAGCGTCGACACCTCGGCCTTACGGCAGCACGGCTTGAGCACGCTGACGCGGCTGAGCTCGTCCTTCACCAGGCTGGTCAGCGCCACCACTCTCACTCCCCCTCGAAAATCCGCGCGAGCGCGCCCGCGAGCAACAGCGGGTCATGCCGGTCCTGGCGGCCAGCCAGGGCAATGTCGGCGAGCACCAGTCGTGCGCCAAGCAGATCGGCCGCCTCGTGTAGTTCTCCTGCCGTGTCCCGGACAGCGGCCTGATCGGCTAGCACAACATCGATGGCCAGGTCCGGAGCATGGCGGGCGAGCACCTCCAGGTGAGCACGGGGCGAGAACCCCTCGGTCTCTCCCGGCTGAGGCGCCAGGTTCAGCGTGACCAGCCTCCTGCCCGGGGTGGTGACAAGCGCGCTGGCCAGCTCGGGTACCAGCAGGTGCGGGAGCACGCTGGTGAACCACGAGCCGGGGCCGAGCACCACCCAGTCTGCCTCTGCGACCGCCTGCACCGCTTCGGAGCACGCGGGCGGGTCGGCAGGGACCAACGACATCGACCGTACCCGCCCTGTCGTCTTCGCGCATGCGACCTGGCCTCGAATCGTGCTGATCTGAAGTGGGAACTCCGGGTCAACCCCCTCGACCTCGGCCTCAAGCTCAAGCGGGACCGCAGCCATCGGCAGCACCCTGCCGTGCGCGCCGAGCAGCCTGGCCACCCAGTCGAGCCCGGTGACCGTGTCGCCGAGAAGGTCCCACAGCGCGACGATCAGCAGGTTGCCGACCGCATGGCCACCGAGCTCGCCTGGCCCGGCGAACCTGTGCTGCACCACCTTGCTCCAGGTCGTCCCCCAGGAGTCGTCACCGCACAGCGCGGCGAGGGCCATCCGCAGGTCCCCTGGCGGCAGGACACCGTACTCGCGGCGCAGCCGGCCACTCGAGCCGCCATCGTCGGCGACGGTCACGATTGCGGTGAGGTCGCGGGTCACACGGCGCAACGCCGACAGCGAGGAGTACAGGCCGTGCCCGCCGCCGAGCGCCACGACCCGGCGGCGGGCCGGCCTGACCGGGTTACTCACGCCCGAGATCGCGATGCGAGACCTGAACGCCGGGCCATGGCCCGGCTAGCCTGGATGCGAGTTCCTCGGCGACCACCACGCTGCGGTGCTTCCCGCCCGTGCAGCCGACCGCCACTGTCATGAAATGCTTGCCACTGCGCTCGTAGCCATTCAGCGTGATCTGGAGCACGTCGAGGTAGGACCGGATGAATTCCTCCGAGCCTGGTTGTCGCAGCACGTAGTCCCTGACGGCCTGGTCCTGTCCGTTCTGGGCCGCGAGCTCAGGAATCCAGTGCGGGTTCGGCAGGAAACGGCAGTCGGCGACCATATCAGCGTCGACCGGCAGGCCGTACTTGAAGCCAAACGACAGGACGATCACCCGCACCGCCGTGTCGCTCTCGTTGCCGAACGCCTCACGTACCCGAGACCGCAGCTCATGGATGTTCATGGCAGACGTGTCGAGTATCAGGTCGGCCTCTGCCCTGATGCTCTCCAGCTGGTAACGCTCAGCGGTGATCCCGTCGATGACGCGGCCGTTCTCCTGCAGCGGGTGGGGCCGCCGCACGTTATCGAACCTGCGCACCAGCGTCTCGTCGCTGGCCTCGAGGAAGACGACGAACGGGTGCGCGCCGATCGCATCGAGCTCGGTGATCGCCGACTTCAGGTCCGTGGAGAACGCCCTGCTGCGGATGTCCACGACGGCGGCCACCCTGGGTACTTCTGCCCTGGCCCGCCTGGCCAGGTCCAGCATCGTCACGAGCATGGCGGGCGGCAAGTTATCGGCGACGAACCAGTCCAGATCCTCCAGTGATTTCGCCGCCGTGGAACGCCCGGCCCCCGACATCCCCGTGATGATGACCATCTCAGGCGCGGCGGCGTGGCTGGTCATCTGATCCCCCCTCCGTTTGCAGCGCGACAGAGACCATCTCAGCGAGCCGCGATCCGAATCCTTCCACCTCGGCGATCTGCTCGGCGCTTGCTTCCCGCAGCTTCCTGACCGATCCGAAGTGCTTGAGCAGGGCAGCCTTCCTCGCCGGCCCGAGCCCGGGCAGCCCGTCAAGCTGACTGGCCCGCTGGGCGGCAGTCCGCTTTGCCCGGTGGTAGGTGATCGCGAACCTGTGCGCCTCGTCCCGCACCCGTTGCAGCAGGTACAGGCCCTCGCTGCTGCGAGGCATGATCACCGGGCTGTCCTCGCCCGGCAGCCATACCTCCTCCAGGCGCTTGGCCAGCCCGCATACCGCGATGTCGGTAATGCCGAGGTCAGCAAGGGCGCGTATAGCCGCGTCGACCTGGCCTGCGCCGCCGTCAATGACGAGCAGGCTGGGCGGATACGCGAACTTTCGCCGGTCCGAATCCAGGTCGGTGCGCTCGGGGTCGGCCGCGACGTCCGCGTCTCGCTCAGCCAGGTACCGGCGGAACCTCCTGGTTACGACCTCATAGATCGCCGCGAGGTCGTCGGTCGCGCCCCTGATCGCGAACTTGCGGTATTCGGACTTTCGGGCCAGGCCGTCCTCGAACACGACCATCGAAGCGACGACATGGGTGCCCTGGAGGTTGGAGACGTCGATGCACTCGATCCGCAGCGGCGGCGTGTCCAGGCCAAGCGCGTCCTGTATCTCCTGCATGGCCTGGCTGCGGGTGCTCAGATCGCTCGCTCGCTTCGTTTTGTGCAGCGCGAGGGCCTCGGTCGCGTTCTTCGTCACCGTCTCAAGCAGCGCCCTTTTGTCGCCGCGCTGCGGTACCCGCAGGCTGACCCGGCCGCCCCGGCGGGCAGCGAGCCATTCGGAGACCGTTTCGGCGTCTGGCGGCAGGACGGGCACCAGGACCTCACGCGGCACGGCCTGCTGGTCCGCCTCGGCCCGCCAGTCGGCACTTGCCCGGCCGCCAGTCCTGCTCAGCTCACCCCCCGTGCTCTCCGTGATCTCATGGTGGGTGACCGGGTCATCGCGGTACACCTGGCCGAGAAAGTGCTCGACGAGCTCGCCGGTGCTGAGGTCCTCGACCTTGTCCACGACCCACCCGCGCTGTCCGCGTACCCGGCCGTCGCGGACGTAGAAGACCTGGACGGCGGCCTCCAGCTGGTCCTCGACCAGCCCGATCACGTCGCAGTTCGTGCCGTCGGGCAGCACGACGGCCTGCTTCTCCAGTGCCCGCTGCAGCGCCTGCAGGTCGTCGCGCAGTCGCGCCGCC
>DASWGE010000145.1:0-5028 GCA_036393895.1 Streptosporangiaceae bacterium
TTCGCTGTCTCGTTCACCATCATCTCGATCCTGTCCGGCTGCCTGACGCTGTACGGATACGGAATGGCTACGGGCGGCCCGGTCGTCATCGTGTGGGGCTGGCCGTTCGTCGGCATCATGACGCTCTTCGTGGGCCTGGCCATGGCCGAGGTGTGCTCCAGCTATCCGACCGCTGGCGGCCTGTACTACTGGTCGGCGAAGCTGGCGAAGAAGAACGCAGCCGCGTGGTCATGGTTCACCGGCTGGTTCAACTTCCTCGGCCAGGTTGCCGTCACCGCGGGAATCGACTTCGGGGCGGCGTTCTTCATCAACGCGTTCCTCGCCCTGCAATGGAATGTCTCGACCAAGCCCTGGGTGACGATCGTTATCTACGGATGCGTGCTGCTCTTGCACGGCCTGCTGAACCAGTTCGGCATCCGGCTGGTCTCCCTGCTCAACGACGTGAGCGTCTGGTGGCACATCATCGGAGTGCTGATCA
Organism: Streptosporangiaceae bacterium; assembly: GCA_036393895.1. Classification (GTDB taxonomy): domain Bacteria; phylum Actinomycetota; class Actinomycetes; order Streptosporangiales; family Streptosporangiaceae; genus Chersky-822. The sequence goes on from DASWGE010000145.1 coordinate 479, forward strand.
TCGTGGCCGTGCTGGCATTCGTGCCCTCTCACCACCTTCCGGCCAGCCAGGTGTTCGGTCATTTCGTCAACGACACGGGACTCGGCGTCGGGACGCTGTACGTCGTGCTGATCGGCCTGCTGCTGGCCCAGTACACATTCACCGGCTATGACGCCTCCGCGCACATGACCGAGGAGACGCACCAGGCCGCCGTGGCCGGCCCGCGCGGCATCGTGATGTCCATCTTGGTCTCGCTCGGCGCTGGCTGGGTCCTGCTGATCGGCATCACGTTCGCGATCCAGCACTACGAGCCCGAGCGCACCGGGCCCACCGGCGTACCACCCGCGCAGATCTTCATCGACGCGGTGGGCAACACCGGCGGCAAGCTGCTGCTTCTGATCGCGATCGGCGCCCAGCTGTTCTGCGGGATGTCGTCGGTCACGGCGAACTCGCGGATGATCTACGCGTTCTCTCGCGATGGCGCGTTGCCGGGCTCGGCCTTCTGGCACCGGGTGAATAAGCGGACGAGGACCCCAACCAACGCCATTTGGCTCGCTGCCGGCGGCGCGTTCCTGCTCGGCCTGCCCTACCTGAAGAACTACACCGCCTACGCCGCTGTCACTTCGATCGCCGTGATCGGGCTGTACATCGCCTACGTCTTGCCGACGTTCCTGCGGTTGCGGCAGGGCGAGAGCTTCCAGCGCGGGCCCTGGCACCTGGGCCGGTGGAGCTACGTCGTGGGCTGGACGGCCGTGATCTGGGTGGGCATCATCACGATTCTGTTCATGCTGCCGCAGGCCAGCCCGATCACCTGGCTGACCTTCAACTACGCTGTGGTCGCTGTGGCTATCGTGCTGGGTTTCGCCTGGATCTACTGGATGGTCTCGGCGAAGAACTGGTTCACGGGGCCGAGGGTGCAGGGCAGCGAAGAGGAACTCGCCGCGATCGAGCACGAGCTCGAGCAGGTATGACAGCGCCGAGGCCGGGAATGCTGAGCCTGGCTCAGCTGGAAGAGGCGGCCGGTGCGGGCGAGATCGACACGGTGACGCTCGCCTTCACCGACATGCAGGGCCGGCTGGCGGGCAAGCGCCTGTCGGTGGAGTACTTCCTGGAGGAAGTGGCCGAGCACTACGCGGAGGGCTGTAACTACCTGCTCGCGGTGGACGTTGACATGAACACCGTGGGCGGGTACGAAATGTCCTCCTGGGAGCGCGGCTACGGCGACTTCGTGCTCAAACCCGACCTGACGACCCTGCGCCGGCTGCCGTGGCTGCCGGCCACCGCCCTGGTTCTCGCCGACCTGACCTGGCTGGACGGCACGCCCGTGGTTGCTTCGCCGCGACAGATCCTGCAGGCCCAGGCCGCGCGGCTGACCGAGCGCGGCTGGGTCGGGTTGGCCGGGACCGAGCTTGAGTTCGTCGTCTACCGCGATAGCTACGAGCAGGCCGCCGACAAGGGTTACGTGAACCTGACCCCCGTCAACCAGTACAACGTCGACTACTCGATACTCGGCACCTCCAGGATCGACCCGCTGCTGCGCAGGATCACGACCGGAATGGCTGGCGCCGGCATGTACGTGGAGTCGGCGAAGGGAGAGTGCAACTTCGGCCAGCACGAGATCGCGTTCCGCTACTCCGACGCGGTTACCACCTGCGACAACCACTCGATCTACAAGACCGGCGCCAAGGAGATCGCCGCGCAGGATGGCATGTCGCTGACCTTCATGGCCAAGCCGAACCAGCGCGAGGGCAACTCGTGCCACATTCACCTATCGCTGCGCGAGCAGGAGACGCGGGGTCCTGGCGGCAAGCCGGGACTGGGCGGCGACCCCGTGCTGGCCGGCGATGGTCCGCACGGCCTGTCCGCGCTCGGCCAGCACTTCCTGGCCGGCCAGCTCGCCGCCATGCGGGAACTGACCCTGCTCTACGCGCCCAACATCAACTCCTACAAGCGGTACGTGCCGGGCAGCTTCGCCCCGACCGCGGTCCGCTGGGGGGTGGATAACAGGACCTGCGCGCTGCGCCTGGTGGGGCACGGCCAGTCGCTCAGGGTCGAGAACAGGACGCCGGGCGGAGACGTCAACCCCTACCTGGCGGTCGCTGGGATGATCGCGGCCGGTCTGCACGGCATCGACAACGAGCTCTCGCTGGAAGAGGCATTCGGCGGCAATGCCTACACCGACGAGGGTCCGAAGGTTCCGCACACGCTGCGCGACGCGCTCGAGCTCTGGGAGAACAGCGCTCTGGCCAAGCAAGCGTTCGGCGGCGATGTCGTCAGCCATTACGCCAACTACGCACGGGTCGAGCTGGCAGCGTTCGACGCGGCCGTCACCGATTGGGAACTACGCCGCTGCTTCGAACGGTTGTGAGGACCATGACTTCCTACACAGTCCTGAATCCGGCGACCGAGCAGCCGGTGTCGACAGTCCCCGGTACGTCGTCCGAGGAGACCGATGCCGCCATCGCCCGCGCCGAGGTCGCGCAGCGCGCCTGGCGGTCGGTCGCGCCAGGTGATCGGGCGAGCCTGCTGCGGGCCTTCGCCGCCCAGGTGGACGCGCATGCCGAGGAGCTTGCCCGCCTCGAGGTCGAGAACTCCGGGCATCCGGTCGGGGCGGCCCGCTGGGAGGCCGGCCAGGTGCGCGACGTCCTCCAGTACTACGCGGCCGCGCCCGAGCGGCTGATCGGCAAGCAGATCCCCGTGGCCGGCGGTCTCAACGTGACCTTTGCCGAGCCACTCGGCGTCGTCGGCCTAATCGTGCCGTGGAACTTCCCGATGCCCATCCTGTCCTGGGGCATGGCTCCTGCCCTGGCCGCCGGCAACACTGTCGTCGCCAAGCCCGCCGAGATGACGCCGCTTACCGCGATGCGGATCGGCGAGCTGGCGCTCGAGGCTGGCCTGCCCGAGCACGTCTTCCAGGTGCTGCCTGGCAAGGGCTCCGTGGTCGGCCAGCGCCTGGTTCACCATCCGGCGGTCAGGAAGATCGTCTTCACCGGCTCAACCGAGGTCGGTCAGCAGATCATGGCCGGGTGCGCGAAGCAGGTGAAACGCCTGACCCTGGAGCTTGGCGGCAAGAGCGCCAACATCGTCTTCGCCGACGCCGACATCGAGCGCGCCGCGGCGACCGCGCCGTACGCGGTGTTCGACAACGCGGGCCAGGACTGCTGCGCGCGGTCGCGGATCCTGGTGCAGCGCTCGGCGCTCGAGAAGTTCATGGGGCTGCTTGAGCCAGCCGTCAAGAGCATCAGGGTCGGCGACCCGACACTGGCCGACACCGAGATGGGCCCGCTGATCTCGGCCAGCCACCGGGCTAACGTTGCTAAATACGTCCCCGACGGGGCCCCGGTCGCATTTCGCGGCAGCGCGCCTGCCGGGCCAGGGTACTGGTTCCCGCCGACGGTCCTTGCCCCGATCGGCTCGGGCGCGCCGGCCTACACCGATGAGATCTTCGGGCCGGTCGTGACCGTGACGCCATTCGAGGACGAGGCTGACGCGATCGAGATAGCCAATGACACGCCCTATGGGCTGTCGGGGTCGATCTGGACCAGCAACATCGGCCGCGCCATCCGGGTGGCGCGAGCCGTAGAGACCGGAAACCTCTCGGTCAACTCACACTCGTCGGTGCGGTACTGGACCCCGTTCGGCGGGTTCAAGCAGTCGGGGCTCGGCAGGGAGCTTGGCCCGGACGCGCTCGACGCGTTCACCGAGACGAAGAACGTCTTCATCTCAACTCAGGAGTGAGCGGCCGCGCGGCGGGTTTTCCCGACGCGCGCGCTCCCGACAAACTGATCAGGAGACGCGCAATGCAGCGCTTGCAGGGCCGTGTCGCTGTCATCACAGGAGCTGGCAGCGGCATCGGATTGGCTAGTGCCCGGCGGCTGGCAGCCGAAGGCGCCACGGTCGTCGCCGTCGACATCGACAAGGCGGCCGGGCAAGCCGCGGCTGAGGAGACCCGCGGCGTTTTCATGGGGGCCGACGTGGCCAGCGAGGAGGATGTCAGGCAGCTGTTCGACGACGTGGCCGCGGAGTTCGGTCGGATCGACATCGCGTTCAACAACGCGGGCATCTCACCACCGGACGACGATTCGATCCTGACCACCGGCATCGAGGCTTGGCGGCGGGTGCAGGAGATCAATCTCACGTCGGTCTACTTGTGCTGCAAGTACGAGATCCCGTATATGCAGCGGCAGGGCAAGGGCTCGATCATCAACACAGCCTCGTTCGTCGCGGTGCTCGGAGCCGCCACGTCGCAGATCTCCTACACCGCATCCAAGGGCGGAGTGCTCGCGATGAGCAGGGAGCTCGGCGTCCAGTTCGCCAGGGAAGGGATCAGGGTGAACGCCCTGTGCCCTGGCCCGGTGAACACGCCTTTGCTGCGCGAGTTGTTCGCTGCCGATCCTGAGCGCGCCGAGCGCCGGCTAGTGCACGTGCCGCTGGGCCGGTTCGCCGAGCCGGAGGAGATCGCCGCCGCGGTGGCGTTCCTGGCCAGCGACGACTCCTCATTCATCACGGCCTCGCAGTTCCTGGTGGACGGGGGGATCGCCGGCGCCTACGTGACGCCGCTATGAGCGCCC
>DASWGE010000146.1:0-9512 GCA_036393895.1 Streptosporangiaceae bacterium
CTCATTGTGCGCACCGGCGGCGATGATTCAATCGGCCTGCGGGAATCAGTCGCAGCGAAACGTGCTTGGTGGGGACAGATGAGCGATGTGCTCGGACCCGCGGAGGCAGTCGGTCGCCTGCGGTAGCCTCCTGGCGTCGGAGCGGCCGCGCGGCGGCATGCCCGACGAGCGCGCTCCAAGAAGCTCGCGAGATGTGAGGTAAGAAGTCGTGGCAGCAAGGACCAGCCTGGCGGCGCGAACCACCAAGGTGGACTCGACCGCGGCGGCGAACGGTGCCAACCGGCTTGTCATCGTCGAGTCGCCAGCCAAGGCGCGCACGATCGCCGGGTACCTCGGCAAGGGCTATGTGGTCGAATCCAGCATCGGCCACATCCGTGACATGCCGGGCAGCGCTGCCGACATTCCCGACCGCCTGCGCAAGGAGCCCTGGGCCAGGCTCGGGGTCAACGTCGACGCCGACTTCGAGCCGTTCTACGTGGTCAACCCCGACAAGCGCCAGCAGGTCAGCAAGCTCAAGAAGCTGCTGAAGGACGCAGACGAACTCCTGCTCGCCACCGACGAGGACCGGGAAGGCGAGGCGATCGCCTGGCACCTCGTCCAAGAGCTCAAGCCAAAAGTTCCTGCCAGGCGGATGGTCTTCCACGAGATCACGCCTGAGGCGATCGCTGCCGCGATCGCCAACCCCCGGGACGTGGACAACGGCCTGGTCGAGGCCTACCAGACCCGCCGCGTGCTCGACCGGCTCTACGGCTACGAGGTCTCGCCCGTGCTGTGGAAGAAGGTCATGCCCCAGCTGTCGGCCGGGCGCGTGCAGTCCGTCGCTGTACGGCTCGTCGTGCAGCGGGAGAAGGAGCGGATCGCCTTCAAGCCGGCCCGCTACTGGGACCTGGAGGCTGAATTCGCGCCGCAGCCCGCCGACAAGGACGCCCCCTGGTTCACCGCGACGCTGGTAGCGCTTGACGGCCGCCGCATCGCCCAGGGCCGCGACTTCACGCCAGCCGGCGAACTGCGCGCTGCCTCGGCCGCCGGGGATAGCCTGGCGGCGACGATCCTGCATCTGGACGGGGCGGCAGCTGCGGGCCTTGCCGAGCGGCTGAATGGTTCTGCGTTCGCCGTGAAGACGGTTGAGCGCAAGCCTTACCGGCGTTCGCCCTATGCACCCTTCCGCACCACGACGCTGCAGCAGGAGGGCTCACGCAAGCTGGGCTTCTCCGCTAAGTACACGATGCAGGTGGCGCAGCGGCTGTACGAGAACGGCCACATTACCTATATGCGGACCGACTCGGTGACACTGTCCCAGACCGCCCTCACTGCGGCGAGGGCTCAGGCCCGCGAGCTCTTTGGCGCCGAGTACGTCCCCGATGCCCCGCGAACGTATTCGAGCAAGGTGAAGAGCGCCCAGGAGGCGCACGAAGCGATCAGGCCGGCTGGCGACGCCTTCCGCACTCCGGCCAATGCCGGGCTGTCCGGCGACGAACTGCGGCTCTACGAGCTGATCTGGAAGCGCACGGTCGCCTCCCAGATGAAGGACGCGGTCGGGGAGTCCGTTTCAGTCAGGATCGCCGGCCGATCGTCGGCGGGCGAAGAGGCCGAGTTCGGTGCCTCTGGCAAGATCATCACCTTCTTCGGCTTCCTCAAGGCATATGTCGAGGATGTCGAGGAAGGCGCTGACCGGGACGACAGGGAGCGCCGGCTGCCGTCGCTGGCTGAGCGCGACCCGATGGCGGTGCGGGGCCTTCACCCGGCTGACCACGAAACCAGGCCGCCAGCCAGGTACACAGAAGCGTCCCTGATCAAGGAACTGGAAGACCGGGAGATCGGACGGCCGTCTACCTACGCGACGATCATCGGTACGATCCTCGATCGCGGCTACGTGTTCAAAAAGGGCACGGCGCTCGTGCCCTCGTTCGTCGCGTTTGCGGTCGTGAATCTGCTCGAGCGGCACTTCTCCCATCTGGTGGACTACGAGTTCACCGCGCGTATGGAGGAGGCGCTCGACGAGATCGCCAGGGGCGAGGCTGGCCGCGTGCCGTGGCTGCGGCGGTTCTATTTCGGCACAGACGGGATCGACGGGCAGAAAGAGCCAGGCCTCAAGGACCTGGTGAGCGATCTCGGCGAGATCGACGCCCGGGACGTGAGCTCGTTCCCGCTGGCCGGGACCGACATTGTCGTGAGAGTGGGCAGGTACGGCACCTACCTGGAGCGAGACGGCGAGCGGGTGAACGTTCCCGAAGGGACCGCACCCGACGAGCTGACGCCCGAGTTGGCGGGTCAGCTGTTCGAGCAGCAGGGCGGCGAGAAGATCCTAGGCACAGATCCGGCCACAGGGCGGACAGTCGTCGCCCGGGCTGGCCGGTACGGCCCGTACGTGACCGAGGTGCTCGAGGAGGACGCACAGGCATCAGCTAAACCGAGGACCGCGTCGCTGCTCAAGACGATGGACCTGGACAGCGTGACCCTCGATGACGCGCTCAGGCTGCTCACGTTGCCGCGAACGATCGGCGAGATCGACGGCGAGCCGGTGACGGTCCAGAACGGCCGGTACGGCCCGTATGCCAAGAAGGGCAGTGACAGCCGGTCGCTTGAGTCAGAAGAGCAGCTGTTCACGCTGACGATGGAGGAGGCCAGCGCCCTGTTCGCGCAGCCCAAGCAGCGCGGCAGGGCGGCGAGGGCGGCCGCCGCGCCGCCGTTGCGCGAGCTCGGCGAAGACCCGGCCAGCGGTAAGCCAATCGTGTTGCGGGAAGGCCGGTTCGGACCGTATGTGACCGACGGCGAGACCAACGCGTCGCTGCGCAAGGGCGATGCACCCGAGTCGATCACCATGCAGCGGGCGGTCGAACTGCTCGCCGAGCGCCGGGCCGCTGCGCCGGCCCCGAAGCGGCGCGCGCCATCGGCCAGGAAGACCACGTCAGCGTCGAAGACCACGGCAGCGTCGGCCAGGAAATCGTCGGCGGCGGCCAAGAAGACGACGTCGCGGTCGGGCACAGCACAGTCGAAAGCACGGAACTCGGACGAGAGCTGAGCCGCGCGTTGCCGCGCACGTAGGCGCACAGGCGCGAGTCTCGATAGCCTTGCACTATGAGCCTTAGGTCCCCTTTGGGGCGGCGCGACGCCAGCGTGCTGTCGATCAAGCCGTTCCGGCGGCTGTGGATCGCGACATCGCTGTCCAGCCTCGGGGACTGGCTGAGCCTGCTGGCCCTGTCCACTCTCGCGTACTCGCTGACCGGCCGGCACGTTCAGGCCACAGCGGGAACCATCGCCGTCGGCGGCGTCTGGATAAGCTCGCTGCTGCCGTACCTGCTATTCGGGCCGCTGGCCGGGGCGGTTGCCGACCGGTTCGACCGCCGGATCAACCTGGTGGTCGGCGACGTCTTCAGGGCCGTGCTGTACTTGTCGATACCGCTGAACCTGGTGTTCGGCTTCGCTAACAAGCTGACCTGGCTGTACGTCGCCCAGTTCTTGGCTTCCTGTGCGTCGCTATTCTGGACTCCCGCCAAGGACGCGTCGATACCCAATCTGGTGCCGCCGGACAAGCTGGACCAGGCGAACCAATACAGCCTGCTGACTACCTACGGAACGGCGCCGCTGGCATCGCTAATCTTCGTGGCATTCGCCTCGATCAGCCGCGGCTTGGCCAGCGGGCCCGTGAGCTACTTCGGGAATCCGGCGCAAGGCCAAGTGAGCCTGGCGCTGTACTTCAACGTAGTCACGTTCATTATCTCGGCGATAACTGTCTACTCATTGCGAGAGCTACCCCGGCGCCGGAACGGAGAGGCGATCTCGGTCCCCTCGGTGGCCAAGTCGATCTGGCAGGGCTGGCGGTTCGTCGGCCAGAACCGCGTCGTTCGTGGCCTCACAGTCGGGATGATCGGCGCATTCGCGGGGGCCGGCGCGGTCGTCGGCCTTGGCTACGCGTACGTAAGAAGTACCCTGAACGGCGGCTCAGGCGGCTGGGGTGCGGTCTTCGCAGCCATGTTCATCGGACTGGCCCTCGGCATGTCAGCGGGCGTGCGGTTCCTGGGCAAGTTCAGCAAGCGGCGGCTGTTCGGGCTAGCTATCGCGGCGGCCGGCGTGCCGCTCGCACTGATCGGGCTGATCCCCAACCTGCCCGTCGTGGTCTTCCTCGTCGTCGTGCTCGGCATCCTGGCCGGCATGGCCTACGTGACTGCCTATACGGTCGTCGGCCGTGAGGTCGACGACGACACCCGCGGCCGCACGTTCGCGTTTCTGCAGTCAGCGCTGCGGGTCGTGATGTTCGGAGTCATCGCGCTGTCGGGACTGCTGGCCGGCGGGATCACTTCACTGTTCGGCAAGCTGTCGGGCTCGAACAACATCAAGGTCGGGACGGTCACTTACAACGCCGTCGGCAACAACGTGGTCCTGCTGCTGGCCGCCGTCGTAGCGATGGTGCTCGGCTACCGCTCCTACCGGCAGATGGACGACCGTCCTGGTGTGCCGTTGCTGCCGGATCTAATCGCCGCCATCCGCGGCAAGACGCTGCCATACACGCCGGAATCCGCTGTGGCGGCCAACGGCCGGGCCGGCCAGGCCGCCCGGAGTGACGTGCCTGCCGGCGCGCAGGCGGGGACTCCGCAAAAGCGCGGCCTGCTGGTGGCGTTCGAAGGCGGCGAGGGTGCCGGCAAGTCGACCCAGGCGAGGCTGCTGGCGATCTGGCTGCGCGAGAACGGCTACGACGTGCTCGCCACCCACGAGCCTGGCGCCACGAAGGTGGGCATGCGACTCCGCGCGTTGCTGCTCGACACCGCACACGCGGGCCTGTCACCCTGGGCCGAGGTGATGATGTACGCAGCCGACCGGGCCGAGCACGTGTCCAGCGTGATCGAGCCTGCTCTCGGGCGGGGGACAATCGTTGTCACGGACAGGTACGTCGATTCAACGCTGGCTTACCAGGGCGGCGGGCGGCAGCTTCCGCTCAATCCGATCCGCCGGGTGAACGAACTCGCCACGGGCGGCCTTGTTCCGGACCTGACGTTTTTGCTCGACCTGCCGCCCGCCGCTGGCCTGGGCCGCCGGGCGAGCTCGGCCGACCGGCTCGAGGCCGAGCCGGAACCATTTCACGATCGGGTCAGGGCCACGTTCCTCGCGCTCGCCAACGCCGATCCTGACCGCTATGTCCTCCTTGACGCCACGAAGGATGCCACGCAGCTCAGCAAGGCCGTACAGGCTGCCCTGCGGGAGCGGCTGCCCGACCCCGTTCCCGAGCGTGCCGAGGAGATTACCGGCTCGATCCCGGTGATCCGCGAATGACCGCTTGGGCCGTGTTCGGCCAGCTGACCGGGCAGGACTCGGTCGTCGAGCAGTTGCAGGCGGCTGCGGCTGCCCCTGAGCGGCTGGCGCACGCCTGGCTGTTCACCGGGCCGCCAGGCTCCGGCCGCTCGGTCGCCGCGCGGTCGTTCGCGGCCGCGCTGCTCTGCCCCGATCAGGGCTGCGGCCAGTGCCGGTCGTGTCATCAGGTCGCCGCGGGAACGCACGCCGACCTGCTGCTCATCCGCCCGGACGGGCTGTCCTACGGGGTGCGGCAGACGCGGGAACTGGTATTGAAGGCCGCCACGTCGCCGGTCTACGGGGGCTGGCGGGTCGTCGTGTTCGAAGACGCGGACCGGGCCACGGAACAAGCGGCGAACGCCCTGCTGAAGGCCATCGAGGAACCGCCGCCGCGGACGATCTGGCTGCTCTGCGCCCCGTCGGCGGCCGACCTGCCCACCACGATCAGGTCGCGGTGCCGGCTGATCACGCTGCGGACGCCGCCGACGGCTGCCGTCGCCGAGATCCTCGAGCGTGAGGGCGTTGGTCATGACGAGGCACTTGAGGCCGCCCGGGCGTCGCTCGGCCATATCGGCAGGGCGCGCCGCCTGGCGACCGACGCGCAGACCGCGGGCCGCCGCGCCGACGTCCTTACCGTGCCGCTGCGGGTCACCGGCCTGGCCGAGGCGTTCGCTGCCGCCGCCGCGCTGGTCAAGGCCGCAGAGGCCGAGGCCGCCGCGACCACGGAGGAACTCGACGCGCCGGAGCGCGAGGCGCTGAAGCGTGCGTTCGGCGAAGGCTCGACCGGCAAGGGCGTGGCAACCGCCGTTAGGCGCGCGGCCGGGGCCCTGAAGGAACTTGATGAGCGCCAGAAGTCCCGCGCGACCAGGATCAAGCGGGATGCGCTCGACGTGGCGCTGCTAGACCTGGCCGCGTTCTATCGTGATGTGCTCGCCGTCCAGCTGGGAGCTTCGGTGGAACTCGCGAACTCCTCCCGCCATCCCGACCTGCGCCGCCTGGCCGAGTCCTCGGACCCGGGCATGACGGTCCGCCGGATCGAGGCCATCATGCGCTGCCGAGAGCGGCTGGCGGCCAGCGTCGCGCCCCTGCTAGCGGTCGAGGAACTGACCCTGGCCCTCGCCGAGCGCCGGTCTGTGCTCACCTGACCGTTATAGCCTATCCTCGCGCGCTGGCTTCGGCTCTTTGCTGCCCGTCCGCCGGTGTATGGGCGGCACACCCATCGCGCAAATCGTGTGTGGGTGGCACTTCCATACACTCACGTGCCGCTCGGGCAACCAAATGGCGCTCGCAGCGTGCTAAGAGTGTGAGATTCGCGCCGTTCGCCGGTTCGCGGCCGCGGAGGGCCAGGAGGCGCCTGTGACTGCTGAGCAGATGCGGGAGGCGGGCGCTCAGGACTTGACCGGCCTGGCCAGCCTCTTCAGGCAGCATCACGCTGACCTGGTGCGGCTGGCCGTGCTGCTGGTCCGCGATCAGCCGACTGCTGAGGACGTGGTGCAGGATGTCTTCGCCAGGTTGCATGCGAAGCCGGGCCGGGCGGCGCGTTCTGGCGAAGAACTTGCCTATATCCGGGCGGCCGTGCTCAACGGCTGCCGCTCGGTGCTCAGGCGCAGATCGGTCGCCCGGCGTGCCGGTCGTCTGCTCGATGTCAGTGACGACTGGACAGCTAGTCCATCCGCAGAGGCACAGGCGATCCGCGCGGAAGACCACCGGCAGGTGCTGACGGCGCTCGCCGGACTTCCGTCGCGCCGACGCGAGGTCCTGGTGCTCCGCTACTTTGCCGGCCTGTCGGAGACCGAGATCGCAGTCACGCTCGGAATCAGCGCCGGCACTGTCAAGTCGGCCGCCGCACGAGGCCTCGCCGCGCTGGCCCGCGCGCTCGGGGAGGAGTCATGAGGACCAGAACTGAAGAGCGACTCGCGGAGGCACTTGCTGCTCGCGCTGCCGCTGTCCGCGAGCACTCGCTGCGGCCACTGATGGCGAATGAGTCAGGACGGCAAGCTGGCCTCACCAGCCGCGCGCTAGTTGACGCGAAGCTTGTGTGGCCGACGCAGACCAAACGACGGTGGAGATGGCTGGTGCCAGTGTGTGCGGCTACGGCGATTGCGGCCGTCATCGGACTTGTGTTCGGCCTCGCGCACATCGTGCGCACTCAGTTCGGCGCTCCATTTGCAAATGTGAGCACGGTTAACGCGCCGCCACCGTATTACGTCTACCTCGATGAGAACCTAGTCCTGACAGTACGCGCCACCGGCACGGGCCGGATCACAGACACGCTAGATGCCCCTGAGCGGTGGACGGGCGGCGGCATGAGGCTGATCACGGGAGTAGCTGCTGCGGCGAATGGACGCACGTTTGTGGCCGTCTATAACCTCTTCAGGGCGCCGTACCGGACTGGCGTCTACACGTTCAGTCTCCGTGCTGACGGATCAATCGCAGATTTCGCGCTGGTCAAGCACGGAGTGCTTCCTGGACTGGCAGACATCAGCGTCGCCTTGTCGCCGGACGGATCGAAGGTGGCGATCGCTGGCGTGTCTCCTGAGGCAGCGGCTGCTGGTGCCCAGCCTCTGTCGGATCTCAAGCCTGCGAGGATCGTCGTCCTCAATCTGAGGACAGGCAGACGTGAGATATGGCAGGGCGGCATGCGCCGACCTGGCAGACAATTTGGTATCAATTCGGTTTCGTGGGCAAACAATGGGCGTTCGCTGGTGTTCCTGGCTCAGTGGTGCCAGTACCTGTTGATCGGTGACACCGCTGCGTGTGGTGGTCGATGGGCGCCCGTCACCGATGTGAGAGAAATTCCTGCTACCGGCCACGGTGGGTTGCTAAGCGGCGGCCGGCCGCTACTACGTGGTTCCCCGCGCTTCCCGGCCATCCTCCAGGCTATTGCCAGCCCCGATGGACGCTCGGTCCTGGCTATGACCCAGCGAGGGCACGAGGTGACGGTGTCCCGATTCGCGATGTCAACCGGTCGGCAGGTCGAGGTGCTCTACCGCAGGCGGGCAGACAGCCCCCTCGAGGCGTTCATCGCCAGCGACGGATCGGGACAGTACCTGATCTTCAACGAGAATGTCGGTGCCGTCGATGGCTGGATCAATCGCGGTCGGTTTCATTCCATGAAGACAGGAGGCTTGCAGGTGTGGTCATCCGCATGGTGATCATCCATGCTGAACCGGCTGGCGGATGCCGAGATGATTGTCTGCGGGCCGTTAACAAACAGAGAACTGGTGGTTCCGGCCTAACGCTTAACCGTGATCTGGCCGTAACCTTGAACGGTGCCGATGATGATGGCGGTGAGCTTTGAGCGGCGTGGGCAGCTGCATTATCTAGACCCGGGGTCGCACCGCCCGGTTGTGGGCGACAAGGTGCTCGTGCCCACCGACACCGGGCCTGAGGTTGCCGAGTGCATCTGGGCGCCGCAGTGGATCGACGACGACATCGGCGGCCTTCCGCTGTGTGAGGGCCTGGCCACTGAGGCTGACCTGCGCCGGGATGAGGGCAACAAGGCCAGGCGTGCCGAGGCCAAGGTAGTCGCTCGCAGGCTGGTGCGCGAGCACAACCTGCCGATGAAGGTCATCGCCGTCGACTACATCTCGGCGGCGGCGCAGCTGATCATCTATTTCAGCGCGCCGCATCGGGTCGACTTCCGGGCGCTCGTCCGCGACCTGTCGGGGCGGCTGCGCGCCAAGATCGAACTGCGCCAAGTCGGTCCACGGGACGAAGCGAAGCTGCAGGGCGGCATCGGCCCATGCGGGCGGGATCTATGCTGCTCCACGTTTCTGAAGAACTTCGAGCCGGTCACGATAAGGATGGCGAAGGACCAGGACCTGCCCGTCAACCCGATGCGGATCGCCGGCGCGTGCGGGCGGCTCATGTGCTGCCTGAAGTACGAGCACCCCTTGTATGTCGATTTCAAAGCGCACGCCCCGAAGCTCGGCTCGAAGGTCGAATCACCTGAGGGTGCGGGGGTGGTCGTTGGGTATAGCGTCCCGGCCGACGAGGTGATCGTCAAGGTGAGCGAGACCGGCTCCAGATGCGCCTGCCCGCGCGCCAGCGTGTGCGGATCACGGCAAGCGTACGAGGCCACCCATGGCGGTCAGCTAGAACTCCCCGCCGACCGGTAGACTCTCTGCGCCGTCGCCTTCAGGTCGGCGCGCCGCCTTAGCTCAGTCGGCAGAGCGGTTCACTCGTAATGAACAGGTCGTCGGTTCGATTCCGACAGGCGGCTC
>DASWGE010000147.1:0-2019 GCA_036393895.1 Streptosporangiaceae bacterium
GTCCGCGTCGAGGTGGTTGGTCGGCTCGTCGAGCAGCAGCGTGGACGCGCCGCCGAACAGGATCCTGGCCAGCTCCACCCGCCGCCGCTGGCCGCCGGAGAGCGTGTGCAGCGGCTGCCTCAGCACCTGCGCAGGCAGGCCCAGGCTGGACGCGAGCGCCGCCGCTTCGGCCTCGGCGGCGTACCCGCCGAGCACGGTGAGCCGCTCCTCGAGCTGACCGTACCTGCGGACCGCGGCATCACGCTTGGCCGGATTGGCATCGCCCATTCCCGATTCGGCCTGCCGCATACTGGCCAGCACCTCATCGAGGCCTCGAGCCTGGAGTATCCGGTCGGTGGCCACAGCGTCGAGATCGCCGGACCTGGTGTCCTGCGGCAGGTAGCCGATCGTCTCGTTGCCCTGAACTCGACCCGCCGCTGGCTGGCCCTCGGCGGCCAGCACCTTCAGCAGCGTGGTCTTGCCTGCCCCGTTCCTGCCAACGAGGCCGATCTTGTCGCCGCGCGCGACCTGGAACGACACGTGATCGACCAGCAGCTGCGCGCCGGCGCGCAGTTCAAGGTCGGTGACCGTGATCATCGGAATTCGCTCGCCCTCAAAACTCTCTAACGGAACTCTCGGGACATCTCAGGACAGGACATCTCGGGACATTTAGGACACCAACCGGCCCACGCCGCCCAGCGGCGTAGGCGTCCCGTTACGAGAGGAGCGGATGCATGCGGCCAGTTTACCGGGCGGCGGCAATGTCTTTTTGCAACCGCCCGCCAAGCCGCATATCCATGATCTCGAAGACTTTGGGGTCATCTAGCACCCCTAATCGTTCGCGATAAAGCCTGTGATACCCGGACGCCCCGCTAATCGCGTGATCTACGCTGTCGCGATCCGCCGGGCGGCGCGGTTGACAGCGCTGATCACGGCTCGGAGCGAGGCGCGGACGATCGACTCGCTGATCCCGACGCCCCAATAGACCCGGTCGCCGACCTCGATCTCGAGGTAGGCAGCTGCTTCGGCGTCGCGGCCCGCGCTGAGCGCGTGCTCGGCGTAGTCGAGCACGCGGACGCTCACGCCGCCCAGGCCCATGTCGAGGGCCGACAGCGCATCGCAGAAGGCCGCGATGGGGCCGTTGCCGACGCCGGCCAGCGTGTGGTCAACGCCGAACGCGCGGACCGTCGTGGCGATCCGTTCGGTGCCGTCTTCGCCGGTGGAACTGAAGCTCAGGAGCTCGAAGGCGCCGGGCGCGAGGTATTCGGCATCGAAGGCTTCCCACATCTGGGCTGCGCCGACTTCGCCGCCTTCGTTCTCGGTGCGGCGCTGGATCACCTGGGAGAACTCGATCTGGAGCCGGCGCGGCAAGTCAAGGTGGTGGTCGTGCTTCATGATGTAGGCCACCCCGCCCTTGCCCGACTGGGAGTTCACCCTGATCACGGCCTCGTAGGAGCGGCCGACGTCCTTCGGGTCGATCGGCAGGTAGGGCATCTCCCACGGCATCTGGCTGGGAGGCTTCCCGGCAGCGGCTGCGATCTGGTCGAGCCGGTCGAAGCCCTTCTTGATCGCGTCTTGGTGGGAGCCGGAGAAGGATGTATACACCAGGTCACCGGCGTAAGGGTGCCGCTCGTGCACGCTGATCCTGTTGCAGTACTCGGCCGTGCGCCTGATCTCGTCGATGTCGCTGAAGTCGATCATCGGGTCGATTCCCTGGCTGTACAGGTTCAGGCCCAGCGTGACCAGGTCCACATTGCCGGAGCGCTCGCCGTTGCCGAACAGGCAGCCCTCCACCCGCTGCGCCCCGGCCAGCACTGCGAGCTCGGCGTCGGCGATGGCCGTGCCGCGGTCATTGTGCGTGTGCACGGATAGCGCGATGTGCTCGCGCCTGGACAGGTTCCTGCTCATCCATTCGATCTGGTCCGCGTAGACATTGGGAGTCGACCGCTCGACCGTGCACGGCAGGTTGAGCACGATCTCCCGGTCCGGCCCTGGCTGCCAGGCATCCATTACTGCCTCGCAGATGTCCAGCGCGAAGTC
>DASWGE010000148.1:0-2459 GCA_036393895.1 Streptosporangiaceae bacterium
AGCGCATAGAACACACGCTCCTCAGCGTGCTGGACATGGATCACGATGTCGAGGTAATCGAGCAGCACCCAGCGTCCCTCGCGCTCGCCCTCGCGTCGCACGGGCTTGGCGCCTGCCTTGGCGAGCTTGTCCTCGATCTCGTCGATGATCGCCCGCACCTGCCGGTCGTTTGCGGCGGAACACAGCAGGAAGGCGTCGGTGATCACCAGCTGATCGCTGACGTCGTAGGCGATGATGTCGGTAGCTAGTTTGTCGGCCGCGGCCGTCGCCGCGATCCTGATGAGCTCGGTGGCCCGTTCCGTGGCAGTCACGAGTGCTGCGTGTCCTCCTTGGCTGAAGCTGCGACCCCCGGACCTGCCGACCCGGTACAGAAACGCCACAGCGGCAAGTTCAGCGTATCCCGGCCGGCTGACATTGCTGAACGCTAGCCATCCCGCCGCGCGGCAACTTGCGTTGATATCGCCCAGGCCGCGACGACCAATCCCAGGGCGGCAACCATTGCCACCCCCGCTGGCCAGGTCCGTTCCTGCCCGGCGTAACCGATGCTGCGAACAGCCGCGTTCGCCGGCGATCCGTTCCACGCCAGCGCCAGCACGACCGCTCCCGTCGTGCCGAGCACCGCGGTCGCGGGCCTCCTGATCACGGGCGGGTTGAGGAGCACGGCAACGGCCGAGCCGACGAGAAGGCAGATCAGCCCGGCGGCGAGCCCGCCGCCAAGATCGGAGAACAGCTTTCCAACCCTGATCGCGTTGGCCCCCACTGACCGGGGCACTCCCAGCCTGAAGAGCTGCCAGACGATGCCGACCAGGCCGAACACGGCTCCAACCACTGTCGGCGCGATCAGCGCCGCCACCTGCGTTCGCCGTGGACCGCCCGCCGCAGCGACGCACGCACGGGCCGCTGCGGGCTCGGCCGTCAGCATCGACCTGGTCAGCCACGCCTCGACCGGAACTAGTATCAGGGCGGACCAGGCCAGCCCCTGGCCCAGCGCGGCACCGCGCGGCAACACCGCCCCGCCGAGGCCGAATACCCCGAGCGCGAACAACACGGCAGGCGCGATCCACCGGTGTGACCTGAACAGCAGCGACAGCTGGTACCTGCAGAGCGCGATCACTGGGCGTCCTTCGGCTCCGGCCGCTGCTCGCCGCCGTGTAGCACGTCCGCCTGCTCTCCTGCGTTTCCAACCTCTGCGCCGGATTTATCACCATTCCGGCTGGCGTCGCCGGTAAGCCGGCTGGCGTGAGCGTCATCAAGCCGCCACCGCTCGGCGTCCAGCTGCGCCAGCCGTCCTGGTTCGTGATCGACAAACACCACCGATCCCCCGTCTGCGAGCCGCTCCGCCACGGCCTCGTCCAGGGCGGCCTTGGCCGGGGCGTCAAGCCCGGTCCACGCCTCATCAAGGACGAGCAGCCCCGCGCCAGGCAGTAGCGCCTGCGCGACAGCGACCTTCTGCGACATCCCCTTTGACATATGGCGCAACGGGACGCTCGACAACTCACGCCCGCCGAGTCGGTCAAGGCAGGCGTCAATCGCCGATGCGAGGGCAGCTCCGGTCAGCCCGTGAACCCGGCCGATGTGCGACAGGTAGTCCCGCCCGCGAAAAGGCAGCGCGGGCGGAAACCGCTCCGGCACGTACCCCGTCACGGGCCTGCCTGTGACGCGGCCGCGGCTCGGCTCCGACACCCCGGCGATCACCCGCAGTAGCGTGGACTTGCCGCTCCCGTTCTTTCCCTCGAACCGAACCAGCCCGCCCGCCGGGATCTCCAGGCTCACGTCGCGGACCACCCACGGCAGCGTGAACCCGTACCGCTTGGCAACATTGTCAAGCCGCAAGCCCGGCCTCCTGCTGTGACCCGCATCCTCCGCGGCTCGGCCAGGGACGCACCCTAATCCCGGTACAACCCGCGTTTGGCAATGTACTGGATGACGCCGTCAGGCACGAGGTACCTGATCGGCCGTCCCGTCCTGACCCTCTCTCGGCATGCCGTCGAGGAGATCTCAAGGGCCGGAATTTCGATCAGGGTTACTTCACGTTCGTCGAGGCCGTCCAGGTCGATCGGATGTCCCGGCCTGGTGCAGCCGACAAAGTGCGCCATGCTGAACAGGTTGTCGGTGTTGTGCCAGCTCTTGATGCAGCTCAGCGCGTCGGCTCCCATGATGAAGAAGAACTCGGCGTCAGGACCGCGCGCGGCCCGCAGGTCGCTCAGCGTGTCCACCGTGTAGGTCTCGCCGGCCCGGTCGATGTCCACCCGGCTGACTGAGAGCAGCGGGTCGAACGCGGTGGCGATCACCGTCATCAGGTAGCGGTCTTCGGGCGCAGCCAGCTCCCGGTCTTCCTTCTGCCATGGCTGCCCGGTCGGCACGAAGATGACCTCGTCAAGCGCCAGCACATGGGCGACCTCGCTCGCGGCGACTAGGTGACCGTTGTGAATCGGATCGAAGGTCCCGCCAAGCACGCC
>DASWGE010000149.1:0-9888 GCA_036393895.1 Streptosporangiaceae bacterium
AGTCACCGTCATGTCCGTGGTCGGCCTGGCAACCACGGTCTTCATCGAGTCACCGCACGACGTGGCCGCGCAATCAGCCGCGCCGCCCGCCACCACTCTCAGCGCGGTCGCGCGATGGCAGGTGCTGCGCGAGGCCATCACGGTACAGGGCATCGTCCGATCGTCGAGGATGATCAAGGTCACGGCCAGGGCGCCGCATGCCACGGTGACGCTTACGCAGATGCCGGTCAAGCCCGGCGACCGCGTTCGGCCAGGTCAGGTGATCGCCCAGATCGACGGCAGGCCGGTCATGCTGCTCCGCGGGAGGCTGCCGGCCTACCGAAACCTGCACGAGGGCGACCACGGCCCGGATGTGGCCCAGTTGCAGCGGGCTCTGCAGGGTCTGGGGTACGCCGATTTCGATTCGCCGGGCTACTTCGGGAAGAGCACCGCGCTGGCCCTGCTCCTGTTCTACAGGCACCTCGGCTACGATGCACCGGTCTATCACCGGAGGCTGAGGCGTGCCACGCCTCGGGCCGGTCCGGCCGTCAGCAGGATCGCCAACAGGCTGGCCGCCACCGAACTCGTCATACTAAGCGCCTACCTGCCGAGGAGCGAGGTAGTCTTCATCCCCGCCAAGTCGGCCCTCGTCGCCTCGGTAGCGGCGCGAGTCGGCGATCTCGTCGGCAACTCGGTGGTGCTGACTCTCGCCACCGGCAACCCCTATGTCAGCGGAGTTCTCAGCCAGCATCAGGCCGCGCAGGCACGCCGGGGAATGTCGGCAAAGATGGTGGCGGCAAGCCCGCGGCTGACCGTCAGGGGGATGGTGACCAGGATCGGCACGCTGCCCACCCGGGACGGCCCGCCCGCCGGTGGCTACCCGGTCTTGGTCAGGCCGCGCCGGGCGCTGCCGCAGCGGATGATCGGCGCCCGCGTCCGGCTGACGTTGATCGCACCCGTCACGAGTGCCCCCGTCCTCATCGTGCCGGTCGCGGCCATCCTGGCAGCCGGGCATGGGCGCGCGGCCCACGTCGTCAAATTGACTGCGGGGCACCGGGTCCGGGTAGCGGTCTTCACCGGTCCCACCGCCGATGGCCTGGTGGCCGTGCAGTCCGTACGGCGCGGGGAACTTCGGCCAGGTGACCGGGTGCTGATCGGAGTCGGCCCATGGCCACCGAGTCGCTGAGCGGCCGCGGGGCGGCTCGTCCGACCCGCGCGCTCGAGAGAGCACTGACGCAGCCGATTAGCCGCCCATCGGCCCAGCCCCTGATCGAGTTGCGCGGTGCCGGCGTGACCTATCCTGGCCAGCGGTCACCTGCGCTCAGCGCAGTTGACCTCGCGGTTCGCCACGGCGAACTCGTCACGCTGACGGGGCCGCCAGGATCGGGCAAGTCGACGCTGCTGAGCCTGGTCGGCCTGCTGCTCAGGCCGACGACCGGCAGCTATCTGCTGAACGGCCTCGAGGTGACCACACTCGGCGACAGGGACCGGACGGCTTTGCGCGGCCGCATGATCGGCCGCGTCTTCCAGCGGCCGCAGCTGCTGGCGTCGCGGTCGGTCCTGGATAACGTGATGCTGCCGGTCCTGTACGCGGGGCTGCGCAGACCACAGCGCGCGAATGCGGCCGCCGCCGCGCTCGAACGCGTCGGCATGGCGCACCGCATGCACGCCCTGGCACGCGAGCTGCCCGCAGGAGAGCAGCAGCGAGTGGCCATCGCCCGCGCGATCGCCGGTAACCCGAGCCTACTGCTCTGCGACGACCCGACGGCAAGCCTGGATGATGTGGCCGCCGCTCAGGTGATCGGCTTGCTAGTCAGCCTGCACAAGGGGAGCACGACGGTCCTGGTCGCCACCCGCGATCAGCTCGCCGCGGCGTACAGCTCGCGCAGCCTCGCCGTCGACCCGGGCCGCTCCGGCAAATTCGCCGGGGACTTCAGCCAGTGATCCGCCGCAGGATCAGGCAGCCGACACGGCTGCGGTCGGCGGATGCCATCGGCGAGGCATGTACCGCGATCCTCGTCAAGCCCGCAAGGGCCGTGGTCGCCAGCCTCGGCACGCTGCTCGGCGTGGCCTGGTTCGTGACGGCGCTCGGGCTGGCCAGCACGGCTGGCGCGCACGTGACGTCGGCTTTCGCGCACTGGCTGCCGACGCACGTCTGGATCAGCCCGAAGCGCGCCGGCCCGGCTCCGGCAGCCGTGCCATATCCGGCCGACGTGCAGCAGCGCCTCAGGGCCCTGCACGGCGTCGTCGCAGCCGGCTTCTTCTGGCCGCTGCGGCTGGGCCGCCCGGTGGTCGTTTCCGGACCAGGTGCGGCCAGGCACGCGCCGGTCATCGCGGCCTCGCCAGGATTCCTCGCCGCCGCTGCGGTCCAGCTCAGCAGCGGCAGGCTCTTCGACGCCTGGGACCAGGCCCATCATGCCCAGGTCTGCGTGGCAGGCACCGTCGCGGCCAGGGCCATGGGCATCAGAACCCTGCGCAAGCAGCGCACCGTCTACATCAACAACGTGCCGTGCGTGGTGATCGGAATCGTTAGCTCCGCCAGCGGGCCGCAGTCGATCCAGCGGTCGGTTGTGCTGCCCTCGGCGACGGCCATCGCGCTCTGGGGTCCGCCGGACGAACGAGCAGGAGCGATGCCCGTGCTCCTGATACTGACCAGGCCAGGCGCCGCCGGCCTGGTGGCGCGGCAGGCGCCATACGTGCTCAGCCAGGACCGGCCTGATCAGTTCCTGGTGCGGCTTCCGCCGGGTCCTGGAGCGCTGCGCGGTCAGGTGATCAGCACCCTGACCGGCCTGTTCTATGCACTGGGCTGGATCAGCCTGGCGATCGGGACGCTGAGCATCGCCAGCGTTACGTGGCTGTCGGTACGCGAGCGAAGCGCTGAGTTCGGGCTGCGCAGGGCGGTGGGCGCCCGGCGGCGGCACATCGTGGCCCACGTCATATGCGAATCAGCGATTGTCGGACTGATCGGCGGTCTCGCGGGGGCGAGCCTGGGCGTGGCCACGATTATCCTGGTCGCTCGCGCCCGAGGCTGGGTACCCGTCGTCGCGCCGCTGACCGTCCTGCCAGCGCCGGTCGCCGGAGCAGCCGCGGGGATAATGGCCGGGATTATCCCCGCCATGTTCGCCGCGCGGATTCAGCCAGCCGAAGCGCTCACCAGGTCACTCGCGGCGTGACAGACCAACCGCCGAAGGTGGAATTCGCAGAGCGCCCCGCGTAGCGGCCGAATCCGCCGCACGGAAAGGATGACCAGATGGCCTGCACCTTGCATGTCGCCTGGGACGAACGCCTGACGAGCTACAACTTCGGTCCCGCCCATCCGCTGGCGCCAGTCAGGGTCGAGCTGACCATCGAGCTCGCCCGCGCGCTCGGGGTGCTCGACGCTGAGGGCGTCACCGTCGCCGCGCCTCCGCCCGCTACCGACACCGAGCTTGAGTACGTGCACGACAAGGCCTATATCGAAGCAGTCAAGCAGGCCGGAAGCGGCGGGGCGAGCGTCAACCCTGGCCGGTACGGCCTGGGCACCGCGGACGACCCGATCTTCCCTGGCATGCACGAGGCATCGGCGCTCGTCGCGGGTGCGACGCTGGCAGCGGCGGCCGCGGTCTGGTCAGGCACGGCCGGGCACGGGGTGAACATCGCCGGCGGCCTGCACCATGCGATGCGTGATCACGCCAGCGGGTTCTGCATTTATAACGATCCGGCCATCGCGATCAGCTGGCTGCTGGCCCAGGGCGCCGAGCGGATCGCCTATGTGGACATCGACGTGCACCACGGAGACGGCGTCCAGGCCGCGTTCTTTAACGATCCCAGGGTGCTGACGATCAGCCTGCACGAGGACCCCCGCACGTTGTTCCCCGGCACCGGCCGGGCATCGGAGACCGGCGGTCCCGACGCGGAAGGTTCCGCCGCGAACGTTGCGCTGCCGGCCGGCACCAGCGACGCTGGCTGGCTGCGGGCGTTCCATGCCGTCGTCCCGCCGCTGCTGCGCGCTTTCGGGCCGCAGGTCCTGGTCAGCCAGCATGGCTGCGACACGCATTGGATGGACCCGCTCGCCAACCTGGAGCTGACCATCGATGCGCAGCGGGCCGCGCACGCGGCGATTCACGAGCTAGCGCACGAAACGGCAGGAGGCCGCTGGCTGCTGACCGGGGGCGGTGGCTACGAGCTTGTCCAGGTGGTCCCGCGAACCTGGACGCACCTGCTGGCCGAGGCAGCCGGGCGGCCCCTTGATCCCACGATCCCGACGCCGCCCAGCTGGCGCGACTACGTCGCACGGCGCACCGGGGCGGCGGCACCAGAGATCATGACCGAGCATGCGCCAGCGAGGTTCCCGCGGTTCGAGGACGGCCACGATCCTGGCGACCCCGTCGACCGGGCCATCATGGCTACCCGCAGTGCCGTGTTCCCGCATCACGGCTTGATGCCATGACAGCCCGGTGCTGCACACTGGTGCCATGCCAGAATCTCCCGCTCCCGGCCATCAGCCTGAGTCCCGACCCGTACGCGATGTGGCCGACGGCTACGTCAGCGCGCTTGCCGAGCTCGATCCCATCCTGGCAACGGCACTCGGCCTGCGCCCGGGCGAAGACCGGCTGCCCGACCTGTCCCCGGCCGGACAGGACGCGATGGACGATCTTGCCAGGACCACGCTCGCCGACCTGGCAGGAGTGACCGGCGACCTCGGCGGCGACGAGCGCCGCTGCGCGCGGCTGCTGCGCGAGCGCCTCGAGGCCAGCCTGGCGGTGAGCGCTCAGCGTGAACACCTGCGCGCAGTTTCGAACATATTCGGCCCGCCGCACCGCGTCCGCAGCACATTCCTCGACATGCCGACGGCCAGCGAGGATGACTGGGCGGCGATCGCGCGCCGGATGGCCAGGGTCGGCCAGGCGCTTGCGCAATACCAGGCCTGCCTGACCGAAGGTGCCAACCGCGGCATGTTCGCAAGCCCTCGGGTTGTCGACACGGCCGCCGGTCAGCTGCAGGAGTGGACGGCGGCCGCCCATGGCCGCGGCTGGTTCGCCGACTTCGCGACGGCCGCCGACGTCTCGCCCGCCCTCCGGGCCGACCTCGATCAGGCAGCGGCGTCGGCCAACGAGGGCGTAGGCGCCCTCGCCCGGTGGCTCGGCACGGTGTACCTACCGCAGGCGGAGGGGACCCCCGACGGCGTGGGGGCGGATCGCTACCGGGTCGGTGCGAGGCGCTGGACCGGGGCGGATCTCGAGCCGCAGGAGGCCTACGACTGGGGCTGGTCGCAGTTCAGGGAGCTGCAGGAGCAGATGCGCGCCGAGGCGGAGCAGGTGCTGCCCGGATCCTCAGCGCAGGAGGCGATGCGCCATCTCGATCAGGATGGCGAGGCGATCGAAGGCGTCGAGGAGATCCGGGCCTGGCTGCAGGACATGATGGACCGCGCGATCGCCGATCTGGACGGGACCCACTTCGACCTGGCGACTCCGCTCAAGACGGTCGAGGCCAGGATCGCGCCGCCGGGAAGCGCGGCCGCGCCGTACTACACCACACCATCGCAGGACTTCTCGCGGCCAGGCCGGACCTGGCTGCCGACGCTCGGCCGGACCAGGTTCCCGCTGTGGAACCTGATCAGCACGTGGTACCACGAGGGTGTTCCCGGCCATCACCTGCAGCTCGCGCAATGGCGGTACCTGTCGAAGGACCTGTCGATGTATCAGACAACGGTCGGCGGCGTGAGCGCATGCAGCGAGGGCTGGGCGCTGTATGCCGAGCGGCTGATGGACGAGCTCGGCTACCTGTCGACACCTGGCGCGCGACTTGGTTATCTGGACGCGCAGAACATGCGGGCGATCAGGGTTGTGATCGACATCGGGATGCACCTGGGACTTCGGGTCCCCGGTGACTCCCCGCTCGGCGCCGGGCAGATCTGGACGCCGGACCTGGCCCTGGAGTTCTTCACCGCGCACAGCGGCCGGGACGCCGAGTTCCTGGCCAGCGAGATCATTAGGTACCTGAGCGGCCCAGGCCAGGCGATCAGCTACAAGCTCGGCGAGCGTGCCTGGTTGGCCGGCCGGGACGCGGCCAGAGCCGCACACGCCGCCGGCGGCAGCGAGTTCGACCTGAAGTCCTGGCACATGTCCGCGCTGTCGCTCGGCTCGCTCGGCCTGGACGACCTGACCGACGAGCTCGCGGCGCTCTAGCCACAGCCCCCCTGCCTTACGACCCGACCCGGTTTGCTGAGCCACTGTGGATGCAGCGGCCAGCTTGGCGAGCTGGGCATCGATCGCAGGGTTCTTGAGCCGGTCCCCGCGGTGCGCTAGTTCCGGGAGCCGGTCAGCCCTCTGCAGCGGCCTCGCGCGCCGCCATCAACTCGGCGATCGCGTGCGCGCCACCGCCATCCGCGCCACCGCCGGGCGCGCCACCGCCGGGCTCGGCCCGCAGCGCCGCAATCACCCCCGCCCGGTCCTGCGGCGTGCGGTTCTGTGACAGCTTCTCCTTCGCCTCGATCAGCTCCACCCGCATCTCGACGCCAACGATCGCCCGCAGCTGGCCAGCGATGAACTTCTCGGGCGCGTCGCTGACCCACCAGCGGCCATTCCGGCCGGCCTCGTGGCGCTCGGTGAGCCTAGTCACCACAGCGCGAAGCCAGTCGTCGTCGCGGCGGAACGTAACCGGCCCGGTGAAATGCACGGCCGTGTAATTCCAGGTCGGCACCGTGCGGCCATGCTCCCTGGTGCTCTGGTACCACGACGGCGAGATGTAGGCCTGAGGCCCGCGGATGATGGCCAGCGCCGGGACGC
Source organism: Streptosporangiaceae bacterium (assembly GCA_036393895.1). Lineage (GTDB taxonomy): Bacteria > Actinomycetota > Actinomycetes > Streptosporangiales > Streptosporangiaceae > Chersky-822. Next base: position 6,747 of record DASWGE010000149.1, read on the forward strand.
CAGCGGCCGCCGTCTTCCACTGTGGGTTGTTCAGGGCGATATGTCCTAGCAGGCGCCCGTTCGCGCCGCCGTCGCGGTCCCAGATCACCGGCAGCAAGGTCGAGACCAGGCGTGTCCCGTCAAACGTCACCAGATCGGCGGCACCGGCCCCGTCGACGAAGGCAGCGATCTTCGCTAGGTCATTGGCCGCGAAGTGCGCAGGTACATACATATCGTCCAGCGTATCTACCTGACCGCAGCCCCTTGCCTGCCCGAGACCCTCCTGCCCGCACGAGACCCTCCGCCCCGCACGAGACCCTCCCCCTGACGGCCAGATCTTGATCCTCTGGACATTGGATCAGTTTGACGCACTTTGGTCGACAATTTGCCTCTTTTGCGCCCACCGAACGGATCCAAAGTTCTCTTGCGGGTCCCCGGTGCGGGGACCACTGGTGCCCCGGGCCGCCGGGCCGCCGGGCCGCCGGGGAGCCGGGCTCGCCAGGGAGCGGGCCCCGACTGTCGCCGGCCGGTCGGTGGGGCGGGTGTATGGGTGGGCCACCCATTGCGGATTCGGGGATGGGTGGATCACCCAAACAGCCGGGCAGGCCGCGAGTCAGGCCAAAGGGTCAAATGGCGTGTGATCAATCGGCTGGTCCACGGGATCAGGCCGGACGCCGCCCTCGGGCTGCCCGTCCGGCGCAATCTGCGGCTGCGTCAGCGGCACCTCGGCCAGCAGCACGGGCAGAACTCCTGGCCGGCCGGCGATCTCGCTGGCCAGCCAGCGGGCCGCGCTCGGCGTCAGCACCGCGACATCGATGTCGTCGGGCAGGTCCCGCCAGGCGAGAACGGCCTCGGCCTGGTCGGTTGCCGGGCACAGGATGGCGTCAGGCAGGCCATAACCGTGAATCCGAAGCGGCTCCCCTATGACGGCGACGCGGGCCATGTATTAAGCCTTTCCGATCATGAGGCTTCCGGCAAGCATCCGCGGGCCGGGAACAGCCTGAGGTCCTGCTTGGTCATCGCGATCACCGGACGTCCCTGACCGGCCAGGAACGCGAATCTCAACTGCCGGACTGGCCACGGACAAACCGGGTACGTACCGGCGAGGGGAAGGAGAGTTATGAAAGCAGCGATCGGAGATGGGCTGACCGTCAAGGGGCGGCATCAGGGTGATGTGGATCGTCACGGCGAGATCATGGAGGTCCATGGCGACCAGGGCAGCCCGCCTTACGTGGTCCACTGGCAGGACGGTCACGAGAGCGTTTTCTTCCCGTCTGCCGACTGCCTTGTTGACCATCACCCGAGGCAGGCGGCGAGAAGGTCGGCCAGGAGATAGATAGCGCCGCGGGTCCGGCGCTCCGCTGGCGTGATCACTGCGACCGACCCGCTGGGAGCGCCGGGCACAACTCACCCGTCGCGACCGCCGGTCACAAACCTGTAGCAGGCGAGCGGCGGACCGCGCCGCTGTGTTTGGCCTGCGTAACGACCGGAGGTTCGCCATGACACGTACCGGAGTCGACAGCCTCGACCGGAGCATCGACAAGACCAACGCCTGGCTCGCCGACGTGGCAGTCAGCTTCGGCACCGAGGATCGCCGCATGGCCTATCGGGTGACCAGATCGTGGCTGCACACGCTGCGAGATCGGCTGCCGGTGCCGATCGCCGCGCACATTGCCGCGCAGCTTCCTGAGCTGCTCCGCGGCGTGTTCTATGAGGGCTGGAATCCGAGCAAGGTGCCGATCAAGTACGACAGGGACGAGTACATCGCCAGGTTCGCGCGGGACGCGCAGCTCCACCACACCGAGGTCCAGCGGGCGGGACGACTCGTGACATCAGCAATGCAGCGGCACATATCGGCTGGCGCTATTAACGAGGTGCTCGGCGTTCTACCCGCCGACATCAGGAGCATGGTCGCGGCGACCGACGCCGCGGGCGCTGCTGAAAGCGCTCCTGACGCCGGCCGCCCCAGCGCTTCAGAAAGCGCTCGAGGAGATCAGAAGAAGGACGGAGTACCGAGGCAGGCGGGCGCGCCGAGCGATGGCAGTATCCAGGCCGGCGAGCCAAGCCACGTAGGCACGCCGAACCAGGCCGGCGAGCCAAGCCAGGCCGCTGGCAAGGCCCCGGGCGGAGGTGAGCAGTGATCAACAGAGCCGATGCCGACCGGCTGCGCGCGGTGCGCGCAACCGACCCCGCGGTCGTATCGGTCTACCTGCAGGTCCCGGTCGACTTGGCCAAGCATCGCGCTTTGCCGGTCCGCGCTCGTGACCTGATCAAGTCGGCGGCCAGCCAGGAGCCGCGGGCTGGCGGCGGCATGGTTCGCGAAACCGACCCTGAGGCGATCATCACGGCGGTAACGCAGGACAGCCACGAGTGGCTCGGCCGGACCATTGCCCTGTTCGCGTGCGCGCAGATCGAAATGTTCGAGGCCGTGCCGCTGCCTGGGTACCTGACCGAGCGGGCCGTAATCGCGGACCGGCCGTATATCCGGCCGATGCTGGCCGCCATCCAGCGTAACCCGGCCTACCGCGCCGCCCTGCTCGACACCAAGCACGCCTGGGTTCTCAATATCGCCGATGACCAGATCGAGACAGTGGCGGAACGCACCGATCCCGGCGTCCGGAGCCCGCAGTTTGGCGGCTGGTACGGGCTCGAGGCCTACCGGATCCAGCAGCGGATCATCAAGCTGTCGAAACAGCATTTCCGCGACACGATCAGCATCCTCGAGCGCTCCGAAGCAGCGGATACGCCGCTCGTACTCGGCGGGCACGAGAACGAGATCAGCCACTTCCTGGCGGCGCTGCCGCGCGCGGTGCGGCAGACGGTGGCTGGCAGCTTCAGCGTCGATCTTCAGACGGCCACGCCGGGTCGGGTGCGCGAGCTGGCGCGCCCCGTCATCGCGCGCTGGTCGGAGCGGACCGAAGCGCGGCTCGTCGACGAGGTGCTGAACGAGCCGCCCAATCTCTCGGTCACCACCGACCTGGATGGCTGCCTGGCCGCCAGCAGGGCACGCGCGGTCGCGCAGCTATTCCTGCCTGACGATCAGATAGTGCCCGGATTCGCCTGCGACGACTGCGGGGTGCTGAGCAGCACGGCGGAGGACTGCGACTGCCCGGATCCCGCCGAGTCCTGCCACGCGGTGCCCGATCTGCTCGACGAGCTCGCC
>DASWGE010000150.1:0-8998 GCA_036393895.1 Streptosporangiaceae bacterium
TGCCCGTACTGGCATTACCCCGCAAGCGGACGCGCTCCGCGCTTCCGCCAACGAGGAGGAGCAGTCGTGGTGTATGAGGTGAGGGCCGCGCTGGTGGAGTTCAACCCGACCGCGGAGCGGCTCCGCGAGCTGACCGAGAAAATGCCCAACAGCCAGGTGACAGAGTTCGACAACGTTGTCGTCAAGGCCAGGGTGGATTCACGGAGCACGAGGTCAACTTTCGTCGTCGATGACTCAACCAATGCCACCAAGCAGACCATCACCCGCGAGGAGTACGACCGGATCGCCGCCGAGCAGGACGCCTACATCGCTGGACAGCACATGGTCGTCGTCGACGGCTATATCGGTTCCGATCCTGATTTCCGCACCAGGGCCAGGCTGATCATGGAGGCGGCGAACTCGAACGTCGCCGGCATGCAGAGGCAGCTCTACTACCCGGTCGGCCCCGGCTACGATCCGGCGACGTGGGCGCCGGACACTACCGTCGTCTACACGCCCAACCTGTCCGCCCCCGGTTACCCGGACGGCCGTGTGATCGCCGTTGATCTGAACGCCAACATCACCCGCGTGCTGAACTCGGACTACTTCGGAGAGTCCAAGAAGGGCGGCCTGCGGATGTGGAACAACATCGTCTACGACCGCGGCGGCCTGGCGCTGCACGCGGGCTGCAAAGTCATGCCGCGGGACGGCGACCCAACCTCAATCCTGATCGTCGGCTTGTCCGGCACTGGCAAGACCACCACGACGTTCACGACGCAGCTCAACAGCCAGCCAGCCCAGGACGACTTCGTCGCGCTGATGCCCGGCGGGAAGGTCTACACCACGGAGAACGGCTGCTTCGCGAAGACCTTCGGCCTGGACCCCAGGTATGAGCCAGCCATCTACTACGCGACCACCAAGCCGGACGCGTACCTGGAGAACGTCTCGGTCGACGCCGACGGCAAGGTCGACTTCTTCGATACCTCCTACACCAAGAACGGCCGGACGACCTGGCCGTTCTCTTACGTTCAGCCCTGGCCGGGCAACGAGGTCCCGGCAGCGGAGTTCCTGCTGATCCTGAACAGGAACGAGAACATCGTGCCCGGGGTCGCGCGCCTGGAACGGGCGCAGGCGGCCGCGTACTTCATGCTCGGCGAGACCACGGGAACCTCGGCCGGCGGCAAGGACGAGGAAGGCAAGTTCCTGCGGGTGCCGGGCACCAACCCGTTCTTCCCCAGGAACATGGCCGACATGGGAAACCGGATGCTCGAGCTGCTCGACAGCCACGAGCTCAAGGTCTACGTGCTGAACACCGGCCGGGTCGGCGGCACGCACGACGAGACCTCGAAGAAGGTGACCATCCCTTACTCGTCGGCGATCGTCCAGGCGATCGTCGAGGACACGATCGCCTGGGGGACCGACCCCGACTTCGGCTACGAGATCGCCAGGTCGCTGCCCGGGGTTGACGACATCGAGATCCTGCAGCCCCGCAGGCTCTATGAGCGGCAGGGCCGCCAGGCTGAGTACGACGCCCTGGTCAACCGGATCAAGAAGGAGCGCAGGGAGTACCTCGCGTCCTTCCAGGGCCTGGACGAGGCGATCGTCAAGTCGATCGGCTGACGTTCAAGGCGCTGTCCAGCGCCAGTTCACCGTGATCACGCGGTTCGCTCAGCGTCACCGCCTGAGCGAACCGCGCGATCATGCGCGGCGGCCCGCCGGGGTGGTGTTAGCGTTTCGTAGTGAGGGAACTACGCTGCGCTCTAGCTGCTGGCGGCTGAGCCGCCGCATGGCTCCTGATGCGCGGGGGGACTGCGGAACTGATGTAAGAGCTGTGCTGACATCTGCCGAACTGGTCCGATTCTTGGATACCGTTCGTAGTGAGCCGTACGGCACCGCCCTGGCAGTCACTTCATCGGCCGCCAGGACGGCCGGTGACCAGCCAGGACGACTCAGCTAGCCGATGCCGAGGCAGCGAGGAAGGGTGCCGGATGGGTCTGCGCGATCTTGTCTACCTGGTCTACGAACGGCGGCTCGAGTCGTCGCTCTCGCCGTCGGCAGCTCCCAGGCACGTGGGGGTGATGTGCGACGGCAACCGTCGCTGGGCGCGATCGGCGGGCATGCTCGATGTCAGCACCGGGCACCGAAAAGGCGCCGACAAGATCTTCGAGCTGCTCGAGTGGTGCAAGCAGGCGGGCGTCGAGGTCGTTACGTTGTGGCTCCTCTCCACCGACAACCTCGTCGCCAGGGCGGAGGAGGAGCTCGAGCCGCTGCTCGACATTATCGAGGACACGGTCAGGCAGCTTGTGGCTCAGCACTGGCGGGTTAAGCCGGTGGGCGCACTCGACCTGCTGCCTGCCGAGATGGCCCAGGTACTCAAGGACGCCGGTGAGGCCACCGCCGACTATCCCGGCCTGCTCGTAAACGTGGCGGTCGGCTACGGCGGCCGGCGCGAGATCGCCGACGCGGTCCGTTCGCTGCTGCAGGAGCAGGCCACGAAAGGCACGACGATCGAGGAGCTCGCGGAAATCCTTGACGTCGAGCACATCGCCGAGCACCTCTACACGGCCGGGCAGCCCGATCCCGACCTGGTGATCAGGACGTCAGGGGAGCAGCGGCTCGGCGGCTTCCTGCTCTGGCAGAGCGCGCACTCGGAGTTCTACTTCTGCGACGCGTACTGGCCGGCCTTCAGGAAGGTCGACTTTCTGCGCGCGTTGCGTTCGTACGCGGCACGGCATCGCAGGCACGGCACCTGAACACGATCGCATTGGCCGCGCCTACCCGCTGAGCGCCGCCGCTGTGAGCCGGCCAGGGACCCTGGTCAGCTTGCCGTGATCGTCCAGATAAATCCCGCAATAGCTGATCAGGATGCGGCTGCCTGAGGGGTTCGGATCCAGCGCGGCCGCCTTGCACCCGGCGTGATGAGCGACCACAACGGGCTGCCCGGCAGCGGCTCCCGTGCTGGCGACTGCCGTCTGGAGGACAACCGTGGCGGTGCTCGCGCACTCCTCGAGCACCACGTAGCGCCCGGTGCTGCCTAGCCAGGCCATAGCAACAGGCACGCAGGTCATGCCGGTATTCATTGCCAGCCGCCACTGGGGGGGTACCGGCGCGGGCAGCACGCTGACGGCCGTGTCCATGGTCATGGGGCTGCCCATAGATCCGGTTACCGCGCGCTGGCCAGCGGTGTAGCTGAGATGGCGCCCGTCCGGTGACCAGGACAGGCCAGAGACAAGATCGGCCTGCGCTGTCGGCACGCTCCATGAGCGCTGGCTGCCGGCCTGCCCGGGCAGCGGTAGGACCTCGATGCTCGCCTCGCCCGACTGCCCGGCAAGCGCGACGGCTACTCGTCTGCCGTCGAGGCTGACGGCCGCCGAGGTGACGGTCGCCTGAACGAATTTCGGGCCAAACGGAACGCTCCTGCCGGTCGCCATCACCAAGGCGAGCCGCGCCGGGCCGACTCGCATCCTGTTTTGCTGGCTGGCAAGCGTGACGACCCAGCCGCCAGCCGGGTTTGTGGCCACGACCGGCGGTGCACCGGCAACTGCCTTGAGCCCGGGAACCTGAGCGGGTGCGCCCGCCGCGCCTACTCTGGTCATGACATACCGGCGAGCGCTGTCCAGGGCGAGTATCAGTTGACCGTCTCCGGGCGGCGGCAGCTGCGCGCGGCCAGTACTCACGTGACCCGGCGGCGAATAGCTATGGGCCGGATGACCGGGCTCGGCTGTGCTAAAGATGCCGGAGCTGCTCGGTGCCGGGCTAGCCGAGTAGTGAGCGGCGATGCCGGTGGGGGAGGCTTGCGGGCTGCCCGCCTCGGGCCCGGCGCGGTGAATAAGTCCGGGGTTCGCGGCAAGACTGCCTGCCACCTGCGGTCCGCCGAAACCGGCGGCCAGCAAGATCGTCGCTGCGATCGTCGACATCTGCAACCGCGTCCGGTCGTGGCGCTGCCGGCCGCGGGCGAGCACCCGGTCTGCGGGCGGGATGTCGACGGGCAGTTCGGCGATCTGCTCGAAGATCTGCCGCAGGCGATCGTCAGGCATGACTAGCCTCCGGCTGAGGGCGGGCGGGTCGGGATGACCGCGGCGGAGGGCGCTCAGTTCCGCGTCCGTTCGTCGATGCGGCGAGCAGGACCGGGGCCGGGGAGATTTCCGGCGAGACGGTCGGGGCGGGGATCTGGGGCGCCGCGGACCCGTTCGGGGCCGGCACGTTATCTGGCTGCCCGAACCCGCCGACCTCGGCATCCTGCTCGCGCGCCACGTCCTCAGCGCGCGGAGGCTGCCCGTTCGGCGGAGGCCCCGTGAGCGGCTCACGCTGAGCGTCCCGGTCCGCCTGAGCGGCTTTTTCTGGCGCAGGCTCCACGATCCTGACGGCAGCTGCCAGCGCCGTCCTGCCACGTGACAACCAGCTCTTGACACTCCCTGGCGGGCAGCCAAGCTCCGCGGCGATCTGGTCGATCGTCAGGTCGCACATGTAGTGCAACACGAGCACGGTCCGCTGCCGTTCTGGCAGCGTCCGCAGGCCGCTCACCAGAGCGACCGTGTCCGTGCTGACCTCGGGAGCATGCTGCTCGGCCGCGTGGCCAGCGGCTGCACGCGCCACCCGGATCCGGCGCCAGCGGCTAGCCGAAAGGTTCGTCGCCACCCTGCGGACCCAGGCTTCTGGCGAGTCGCAGTCGCGGACCATGGGCCAGCGCTGCCATGCCCTGGCGAACGCCTCCTGGGCGATGTCCTGGGCCTCGGCCATGTCTCCCGTGAGTGCGTACCCGTGGCGGACGAGCCGGGCCGCTGATCTGGAGTAGAACTCATCAAAGTCCTGTCGGCTGGCTGCCTCCGCCATCGGCTAGGCTCCGGGCCGCGCGGGAGGCTGCCGCCCGAGCGCAGGCCTTGGCGACGGCCGGCTGATAGGTCGCACATGCTTCTTGACGCTTGAGAGCGTCAATTGGTTACGCCCGGGCCAATTCGCGGTGACGGGCCAGGCAATGCGACCGGCATCGGTGGACTCGTGGTGCGCCGCTACTTTCGCACCCTGCCCATTCACGGGTACCGTCTGAGACTGACGGGCGGTGCGTAGCCGCCCGGCGGGAAGGCCCTCGAGATTCTCGAGCTTCGCGTCCTGGCACGCAGGCGAGATGAGCGAAGGGCCGGCGCCCGGCCCTTCGGCGGCCGGTCCCGGTCCCTCCGACACGTTTGTGTCCAACGCGGCGCCCAAGGGCGCCAGGGGAGAGTGGTTGGCCATTTCCGCAACAGCCCGCTCGTCACGCCCGAACCGTATCAACCTTCAGGAGTCAGCAGCCAGGCCGTCTGCCGGAACCCGGCCGTCTGGCCAGCGATCAGGGCAGGCAAGCCAGGCAGGTCCTGTCCTGGACCCGGGCCAGGCAGGCACCGGGTCTGATCGCCGCACGTATGTGCTCGACACCAGCGTCCTGCTCGCCGACCCCGGCGCCATCGGCAGGTTCGCTGAGCACAGAGTCGTGCTGCCGCTGGTCGTGATCACCGAGCTTGAGGCCAAGCGGAATCATCCCGAGCTTGGTTTCTTTGCCCGCGCGGCGCTGCGTCATCTCGACGACCTGAGGATTGCCTACGGCCGGCTGGACGCCGATATGGACATCGGCGATCTGGGCGGGACCGTGCGAGTCGAGCTGAACCATTCCAGCCCGTCGGTGCTCCCGGCGGGCTTCAGGCTAGGCGACAACGACACGAGAATCCTGTCGGTCGCACGGAGCCTGGCGGCCGAAGGGCAGAGTGTTGTCCTGGTCAGCAAGGACTTGCCGCTGCGGATCAAGGCGGCCGCCATTGGCCTGCCGGCGCAGGAGTATCGCGCCGAACTGCCGCCCGACTCGGGCTGGACCGGCATGGCCGAACTGGAGATCGGCCGCGCGGAGATGGATCACCTATACCAGACGGGGACACTCGAATCCTCCGCTGCTGCTGACCTGCCGTGCCACACGGGCCTCGTGCTCTACTCCGGCGCGTCAGGATCTGGTAGCGCGCTCGGCCGGGTCCAGCCAGACAAGTCGGTCCGGCTGGTCCGCTGCGACCGGGACGTGTTCGGGCTGCGCGGCCGCAGTGCCGAGCAGCGGATCGGGCTCGACCTCCTGCTCGATCCGGAGATCGGGATTGTCTCGCTCGGCGGCCGGGCAGGCACGGGCAAATCGGCACTCGCGCTCTGCGCCGGACTCGAGGCGGTGCTCGAACGGCGCCAGCACCGCAAGGTCGTCGTCTTCCGGCCCCTGTATCCGGTCGGCGGCCAGGAACTCGGCTATCTGCCTGGCTCAGAGGCCGACAAGATGAACCCATGGGCCCAGGCGGTTTACGACACCCTCTCGGCGGTCACGACGCAGGACGTGATCGAGGAGGTCGTCGCCAGGGACATGCTCGAGGTGCTGCCGTTGACGCACATCAGAGGGCGTTCGCTGCACGACTCGTTCGTGATCGTCGATGAGGCGCAATCGCTCGAGCGCGGCGTGCTGTTGACGGTTCTGTCGCGGGTCGGCGCAGGCTCCCGGGTCGTGCTCACTCACGACATCGCCCAGCGCGACAACCTGCGCGTCGGCAGGCACGACGGAGTCGTCGCCGTAATCGAGAAGCTCAAGGGTCACCCGCTGTTCGCGCACGTCACTCTCGTGCGCTCGGAACGGTCGCCGATCGCCGCTCTGGTCACCGAGATGCTGGAGGACGTCGCCCCCTAGCCGGTCCGCCGGGCAGTCCACAACCTTCGCGCCCAGGGCGCCAGAACGCGTCAGGGGGCGGTACCGTCGACAGCGTCATGAGCGATACTGACGACCTTCAGGTGGAGGCCAAGCTCGGCCGCGGGCCAGGGCTGCCCGCTGGACAGACCGGCACCGCAAGCCCCGTTTCCGTCATCATGCCGGTGCGCAATGCTGAGCGGAACCTCGCCGAATCGGTCAGCCACGTGCTAAGCCAGGCTTATCCCGGTGAGTTTGAGCTGGTGCTTGCCGTCGGCCCCTCGAAGGACAGGACCGAGGAGATCGCGCGGGAGCTGGCCGCGGCCGACCGCCGGATCACCGTGGTGGCCAACCCGTCAGGGCAGATCCCGCACGCGCTGAACGCGGCCGTCCGCGCCTCCCGGAACCCGGTCATCGTCCGGGTCGACGTCAGGTCGCGGCTCCCGGCCGGCTACATCGGGGCCGTCGTCCGCACGCTGCGCCGGACCGGCGCGGCCAACGTGGGCGGCGTCATGGCGGCCCAGGGCATCACGCCATTCCAGCAGGCCGTCGCGTGGGCGATGACGTCTCCGGCCGGCGTGGGCTCGGCGCGATTCCATACCGGCGGCAACGAGGGACCGTCGGACTCGGTGTACCTGGGTGCCTTCCGTCGCGAGGCTATCGAGGGGGTCGGCGGCTACGACGAGCAGTACCTGCGCGGCGAGGACTGGGAAATGAATTACCGGATCCGCGAGGCCGGCGGGCTGATCTGGTTCCAGCCCGAGTTGAGGGTGACCTACCGGCCAAGGTCAACGATCACCGAGCTCGCCTCGCAGTATTTCCTGTACGGCCGCTGGCGGCGCGCGGTCGCGCGGCGGCACGCGGGCACGATCAACTTGCGCTACCTCGCGCCGCCCGCGACAGTGATCGCGTTGCTGATCGGAACGCTGGCCGGATTCGCCGGGTTGGCCAGCCTGGCCGACCGGACCGGCACCTGGTGGCAATGGCTGCTGACCGCCGGGCTGATCATCCCGCTGACGTACGTGATCGGCGTGCTCGTCGTGACCGCGAAGGCCGGTACCGACGGCAGGCTCACCGGGCGGGCGGTTTCCTGGCTGCCTGCCGTTCTGGCCACGATGCACATCAGCTGGGGAGTCGGCTTCCTGACCAGCCCGCGGCGCCTGCTGCGTGCGTCGTCCGCTATGCGATGACCACGATCATGATGTTTCCGAGGCGGTCTCGGCAACAAGAGTTTCCGCGATCTGCAGGTCAGCAGGGTAGGTGATCTTGAGGTTGCGCTCGCTGCCGCGGACCACGCGGACACCGATCTCCGGCAGGTAGCGCAGCACGATGCCGCAGTCGTCGGTCGGCTTGAATGCCCCCGCCTCCCGGTCGGCCGCCGCTAGCTCGTGGGCGCGCCGGATCACCGACAGCCGGAAGCCCTGCGGAGTCTGGCACCGGCCGAGCGACTCCCGGGGCGGGATTGACGTCATCACGCCGTCGGTCACCTCCACGATGGTGTCGGCCGTCGGCACCACCACGCCGAGAGCCTGGGAGTCGGCGAGGCCAGAGACGCAGTCCGCGATGATTCGCTGATCGACCAGAGGCCGCGCGGCGTCGTGGAAGAGCACATTGCAGTCGGCGTCGGCGCTGTCGCCGACGTCCCGGCTGAGCAGCTCGATCGCCTGCCTGGTCGACCCAGGACGGTCGGTGCCGCCGGCGATGATGTGGCTGACCTTGCGACAGTCAGCGTCCAGGATTCGTTTCGCCTCGCCGATCAGCTCGGCTGGCATCACGACGACGACCTCGTCGATGCCGGGAGCGGCGTCGAAGGCCGCGACGCTGTGCTCGAGCAGCGTCCGCCCGGCAAGCAGCCGCAGCTGCTTCGGCGTGTTCCCGCCGAGCCGGACGCCGGAGCCGCCGGCCAGCACTACGGCGACTGTCCGCATGATCGGACTTTATCCAGGCGGACTCGCTGCCGCGCGGCCCGGGGCGCCCGCTCCCGCCCGCAGCCCTTAATCGGGTGGACGGACGCTCCCGATTCGACCAAGGACCGTGGCGCCTGAGCGCGTCTGGGTACTCTAAGCGATTGACTGAATACAGTTAGTTACATTCCGGCCATGGAGGCCCCGATCGTCTTTGGACTGAAGCGCCTGGTGAGCGAAGGGCTCGTTGGTGGTGCGGGCACCGGGCAGCGGAGCGACAGGGGTGGCACAACGGTAAAAGTCGCCGCGCTATGCGGTGCTGCCGTCGCGTGGGGCCGACGGTCGTCGGGCTGGCTGGCCTCCTGGGCGGTGGGCCGTTCGATCTCACCCAACACGCTCTCCGGCATCTCGCTGCTGCTCGCGCTGTGCGCTG
>DASWGE010000151.1:0-4952 GCA_036393895.1 Streptosporangiaceae bacterium
CAGCGGCTCGACCGCTGGCCGGAGGCGGTCGGCAGGATCGGCGAGGCCCTGTTCCGCAGTCCGGCCGAGCCTCGTTACCAGGCCGCGCAGCACCGCCCTGGCCCGGTCGGAGTCGTCGTTCTCGTCCGTGTCGGTCGCCCAGGCGTCGATCGCAGCTTCCAGATCGAGTATGGCCGAGACCATCGTGGCGCTGTCGCGGTCCCGTGCGGCCGCCTCGAACCTGGCCTGCGAGTCGGCGGTCACGTCGTTCAGGGACCGGTGGTCTTCAGGGGGTGGTGGACGGTCCAGATCGGACTCGCCCCGGCTGCCCTGACCTGAACCGTCCTGACTGTCCGTACCCACTCCCGGGAACGGAGCTCCGCTGCGGACCATGACGCCCAGGTCAGCGACTGAGACCCGCGAACCTGACGGAAGCACCGTGCTTACCCCCGCCCTCCTGACGGTCGCGCCGCCGCGGCCAACGACCTCGGCCTCCTGCGTCGCCAGATCGAACATCAGCGCTGTGTGCTCGTCGACGCCGAGCACGGCGGCGTCTTCGGGCAGCTCGCGCTCGAGCACGGTCAGCCTGCGCTCTCCGAGGTAGCAGAACCGCGTGTCGTGCGTGCCGCCCTCCGCGTTGTCATAGTGCGGTATCACTGCGACCTTCAGCCCCAGCACGCCGAACAGGTCAAGTCCTTCAAGCCAGTGCGGCTCAGCGCCGACTTTGTAGATCTCGTAGACCGGCAAAGCCACGAATCCGGTAACGGCAGCGGCGGCCGAGGCGATCACGGTGATGCCCGTACCGGCGGCGATCCGGTCCCTGAGCGCGTCAGCTACTGGCCCGCCGCGCCACCTGGCCAGCGCGTAGGACGGACTGCCAGGTCCGCAGAACACCCAGTCGGCCGAGCGGATGGCGGCCAGCATGGCCGGCGCCGCATCGCTGGCCACTTCTACCTTCAGGCCGACGCTGCGCGCGAAGTAGGACTGTGCCCGCGCCGATATCTCGCTCGCGTTCTCCTGGAACGCGTAGGGCGTGTCAAGCAGGATCGCGCCGTGTTCCCCGTTGCCGAGCTTGGCGACGAGCGCCTTGTGAATGGTGACCATCGTCGGGCTGGTCTCACCCGAGCCCATAATGGCCAGCACCCTGGTATGCGCGGCATCGCCCACCTGCTGCCTCCCTCACAGCTCGCCGCCTTGGCTGGCACATTGCCTAGATACTGCCCGCATGTACCCTACTTGTCCCCTCTGACGTCCGGCCGTCACGATTCCCGCCAGCTGTCAGAAGGCTGGTGAATCATGGTGACATGCACAAGATCGACGAGGCAGAACGCCGCCGCAGGCTAGCCGTGCGGCACGCACTGGCGCCGGCGCACAGGGTGGACGGGACGCCGCCTGACCCCGCCCAAGTGGCCAGGCAACTGGTCGCGCTGCATTCCACCGATCCGGCGACGGTCTATCTTTCCGTCCTGGCGAGGATAGCGGCCCCGGTCCCGGCCACCGTGATCGAGGAGTCGCTGTACGAGCGGCGGGACCTGGTCCGCATGCTGGCGATGCGCAGGACGGTGTTCGTGGTGCCGGCCGAGTCCGTGGCTGTCGTACAGGCGTCAACGACGGATCGGATCGCGCAGGACCAGCGGGCCAGGCTGGTGAAACTGCTGGGCGAAGCTGCTTCGGTTGCGAATCCTGAGCCCTGGCTGGCCGACGTGGAGCGGTCGGTCCTGGGCGTGCTCGCCGAGCGAGGGGGAACGAGCACAGCGGCCGAGCTGTCAGCAGCAGAGCCGCGGCTGAAGACAACGCTGGTCATGGCACCTGGCAAGTCGTATCAGGCGACGCAGGCCATCACCAGCAGGGTGCTGCTCGTACTAGCGGCGAAGGGGCTGATCGTGCGCGGACGGCCGATCGGCAGCTGGCTGTCCCAGCAGTACCGCTGGGTGATGGCTGAGCACTGGCTGCGGAAGCGGGCCGACGAACTCGGCGCGGTAGCCGCACGCACCGAGCTGGCGCGGCAGTGGCTAGCGGCCTTCGGGCCAGCGCCGCTGGCCGACTTGAAGTGGTGGACCGGCTGGACCATGACCGACGTCAAGCGGGCCGTCGCGGATGTTGGCGCGGTCGAGGTAGATCTCGGCGGCGGCACCGGAGCCGCGCTACCCGGCGATCTCGGACAGACCGAGGATCCCGGCGACTGGGCGGCCCTCCTGCCCGCGCTCGACCCAACCGTGATGGGTTGGTCGGATCGCTCCTGGTTTCTCGGGCCGCACGCCAAGGCGCTATTCGACACGAACGGCAACGCCGGTCCGACCGTCTGGCTGAACGGCCGCATCGTGGGCGGGTGGGCTAACCGCGCCGACGGCGCCATCGCCATCAGGCTGCTTGAGGACGTGGGCGCCGATGCGAAGACGCTGATCGACGCCGAGTCCGAGCGGGTAAGGACGTGGCTGGCCGGGGTCCGGGTGATTCCGCGGTTCCGGACCCCGACCGAGCGTGAGCTCTCCGCCTAACGCCCAGGGCTAGGCCTCGGCGAGGCGGCGCCGCAGGTCGTCGCGCCGGGCGGCGAGCTGGTCGGCGACGCTGTCTTGCTCGTCGGCGGCCTGGATCAGCGATCCCCGGTCGGCCGGATCCTCTGCCTCGCCCACGCTCGCGCGGATCTCGGCAGCGGTGCGGCGAACATTCTCCAGCTGGGTTTCAGCCTCGCTTAGCTCGGCTCGCAGCTGGTCGGCCGAGACATGGCCGGTCATCGGCTGTTCCTCTCCCCGTCCGCGGCCGGCCGCATTGCTACGGCCGCCGCTGCGGCGTCTGGTGATCGAACGCCAGGCTAGTGCGCGGCTTTCCGCTGAGGCGAGTTCGACCCGCTGAACTGCGGCATCAGCCCGGTGTGTTCTGTTAAGAAAAGTGCTCGAGTGCTCTTCTGGTCAGCACCCGCGCCAGATGCTGGCGGAACTCCCGGTCGGCATGGATGTCCTCGCCGGGCGATGTGCCGTCGGCGGCTAGCTCAGCGGCCTGGGCCGGGCTCGCGCCGGTCGCGAGTGCCTCCTCGGCGGCGCGGGCGCGAATGGGTACCGACGCCATGTTGGCGAGCGCGATGCGGCCGTCGATCGCGGCCACGCCCACGATGGCCCAGTCGTTCGCCCGCCGGACAAACTTCTGGTATCCCCACGCCGCGCCGGGCCGCCGCGGCACGCGGACGGCGGATAGCAGTTCGCCCTCCGCGAGAGTGGTCTCGAAGAAGCCGGTGAAGAAGTCGTCGGCGGCGACCCGACGGGATCCGGCCGGCCCTGTCAGCTCGACCGAGCCGCCGAGCGCGACCAGCGCCATGGGCAGGTCGGCCGCGGGATCGGCATGAGCGAGCGAGCCGCCGATGGTGCCGCGGTGCCTGATCTGAGGATCGCCGACCAGCGAGGCGGCATGAGCGAGGAGCGGCGCTTCGGTCTTGACCAGCTCGGACGAGGCTAGGTCGGCATGCCTGGTCGTTGCGCCGATGACCAGTTCGCCGCCGTCGATGCTGATCCCGCTCAGGTCGCGAGCCCTGCTGATATCGATCAGAACCGGAGGCGCGGCCAGCCTCAGCTTCATCATCGGCAGCAGCGAGTGACCGCCAGCCAGCAGCTTGGCGTCGTCGCCGTGCCGGGCGAGCAGGTCGACCGCGTCCGCAGCCGAGTCGGCGGCGACGTAGTCGAACGCGGCGGGGATCATGCGGTCACCTCGGCCTGGCTGCCTGCCGACTGCGCTGCCGCGGCGAGCACAGCCCGGACGATGTTGTGGTAGCCGGTGCACCGGCACAGGTTGCCTTCGAGGCCCTCGCGCACCTGATCTTCGGTCGGGCTCGGGTTCTGTTTGAGCAGGCTGACCGCGGCCATCACCATGCCGGGCGTGCAGAAGCCGCACTGCAGGCCGTGCTCATTGCGGAACGCTTGCTGCACGGGATGCAGCTCGCCATCGGGCGCCAGGCCTTCGGCCGTGACGACGTCCTGCCCCGCAGCCTGCGCGGTAATCATGGTGCACGATTTCACTGACTCGCCGTTGAGCAGTACCGTGCACGCGCCGCAGGACGTGGTATCGCACCCGATGTTGGCGGCGCGCAGGCCGCACACCTCGCGCAGGTAGTGCACGAGGAGCAGCCGAGGCTCGACGTCGTCTGAGCGCTGCTCCCCGTTGACGGTGAGCTTGACCTGCATCACGGCTGCTCCGGCTCTGCTGGCTGGGACTGTGTCGACTGGGACTGTGTCGGCTGGGATCGGGCTGCCTGAATAGCCCGCCAGATCCGCATCGGGCTGGTCGGCATCTCGACGTGCCTCACGCCAAGGTGGGCGACTGCATCGATGATCGCGTTCTGGACCGCGGGTGTCGAGCCGATGGTTCCCGCCTCGCCGATGCCCTTGACGCCGAGCGGGTTATAGCTGGTGGGAGTCTCCATGCTGGCCAGCTCGAAGCTCGGCAGCTCAGTCGCCGAGACGATCGGGTAGTCGGCGAAGCTCGCGGTCAGCGGGTTGCCCTCGGCGTCGTAGACGACCTCCTCCAGCAATGCCTGGGCGGCGCCCTGGGCGATGCCGCCGTGCCGCTGGCCCTCGGCGAGCAGCGGGTTGAGGACCACCCCCGCGTCGTCGACGGTGATCACTCGGCGCAGCACCGCCTTGCCAGTCTCGGTGTCCACCTCGGCGACCGCGACGTGAGTACCGAACGGGAAGGTGGCGCCAGGCGCCGTGAAGATCGAGTGCACGAACAGCCGCTCCTCTTTGGCGAGGTCGGTGAGCGCGACGGAGGCATCCGGGTCGCCGGCCACCGCGAACGCGCTCCGGCTCACGTCGAACTTCAGGTCGTTAGCGCTGGCCTCGAGTGCTACCGCGGCCCGCTCCCTGGCGACGTCGATCAGCTCCCTGGATGCCTGCTGCACGGCGGCCCCGCCCTGCTGCAGGCTCCGCGAGCCGCCGGTTCCGCCGCCGACCGGAATCAGGTCCGTGTCGCCCCATTTGACGGTG
>DASWGE010000152.1:0-3307 GCA_036393895.1 Streptosporangiaceae bacterium
CGGCCACGCCGCGCAAGGCGACGGCGAGGTCGGCGGCACCGCCATTGAGTGTCCGATGACCGGCCGGAGCACTGCCGGCCAGGCCGGCTGGCCCGGTGCGCGAGCTACGCTCAGCGTCGGTTACCCGCCATTTGCCCCCGGCCCACGGCAAACTAAGCGGGCGCAAGCCGACAGGCCACCTGGCGCATGAGCGGCGAGCTGATCGATTCCTGCACGCTGCGGGCGAATAGCCATTGGCGGACCCGGCCTGGGTCGATCCTCGCTAGGCCTGCCATCCGATTCGCCAGTCCGGCCGGGTCTGCGGCCAGCCTGTCTTCGCAGTTCAGCATGTGCTGCAGTACATCGTAGGCGGGGTCGCCGACGTAGGGCTTGGGGTCGATGACCAGCCACGGCGCCCGCTGCGCGGCGAGGATGTTGTCGCCGTGCAGGTCCGTGCACAGCAGCACCTGGCTGCCCGCTGTCTCGGGCAGTGCCCGGAACAGCGCGATCCCAGTCCTGGCGAGCCCCGGATCGATCTTGTCTGCGGCAGGGGCGGCAGCGTATTCCTGCTCGAACTCATCAGCCCACGCCGCGCACATCTGCGACAGCGGGCGGAAGGGGTGGGCCGCGTACGGCTGCGCCCAGAGCTGGCGCAGCAACCTGGTCACGACCTGGTCCTGATCGGACTCGGGCAAGGTCTGGCCCAGCGAGGTGCCGGGCATGCACCTCTCGATCAGCAGTGCGTACGCTGACCCGGTCTCAAGGGCGGCATGCAGGCGGACGGCTCCGTTCCCGTCCCAGAGTCGCAGCCCGGCTGCCTCGTCCCGCTCCTCGCCGCCAGGGAACCGGAACCCTATCTTGAGCACCAGGGCGGCGCCGGCCGGATCGGTGACCGGTGCCGTCCATGAGCATTGCCCGCCCGGCTGGAACGCTTCGCCTACCTGCAGCGACCACCGGCCGGTCAGGTCGGCCACAATCGCGGGCAGCTCGGCGATCCAGCCGGTCATGCGGCTGTCACGGCGCGCCGTCTCGGCCAGGTATCTGGGCACCGCGAAGGCCGTCATGATGATACGCTGCCGACCCGCTGGTGGCGGCGTCAAGCGATACAGGCTCACGTCAGTTACCGGTTCACAGAGCACACCTGCCGGGATACGGGATCCCATGGCCGCCGCAGGCCCCGACCCGCCGTGGGGACTGGAACGGTTCCTATCAGGTCATTCGACCGGCGAGGGCTGCCTGGAACGACCGTTCTGTGTTCCGCCTACGACTCGTGCGCGGTGAGCCTGGCTCTTGGCGTCGAACCGGCATGTACGCGTACCGGTCGATAATGCTGGGGTGGACGTCCGGGTGGTGCTCAGTGCGGTTAATACCGAGCTTGGCGACCGCTGGCCCCGTGCCTACGACCTCGCGGAGACGCTGCTGGTCGCCGCCGAGTTCGGCCATGTCACCGAGTCTGCGGCGGCCAGGCTGTGGGGCTACGGCGCCGGGCTGGACCGCCGGGAGTTCGCGATCTGCGCCGGCTCGGTCGGCCTGACGACGGCCGATGCCTTCGTGCGGCACCACCGCACCGGCCAGGCAGCGGCCGCGGTCCCTGGAATGGTGCGGGCCCTGGAGCAGGTCCTGGCCATCGCCGGGCGCATGACCGTGGCTCCCTGAGCGTCGCGCGCGGTCTCGATGTAACGGGAGGTGCCGGCCTGTTCCTGGAGGGAGGGCGCCGCGCTGGCCGCGAGCCGCGCGGCTCCTGTCCTGGTGGCCTTCGGTCTATGCGACGGCCACCAGGAAGCCCTTCCCTGAATTCCTTGTCAGCCTGTGCTGACAAGAAGGCCTTGTCAGCGTAGGCTGACAAACATGTCTGAGGCAATCTCACTTGCCGAAGCCGCCAGTCATCGCGACCCGGAGGTCGGCCTGGCCTCCGTTGCCGCCCTCCGGCAGATGGTGGAGCAGCTAGAGGCCCTGCAGGTCAAGACCGCCCGGGAAGAGGGCTGGACCTGGGAGAGGATCGCCGGCGCGCTCGGCGTCACCCGCCAGTCGGTGCACCGCAAGTACGCCAGCCGACGATTCCCCGGCCGGAGGCTCACATGACACGTCATGCTGAACCGGGCCGGGACCCGATTACCGCCCGGCTGATGCGTACGGCGCGTGAGGAAGCCGACCGGGCTCGCCACGGTTACGTCGGCTGCGAGCACCTGCTGCTCGCGTTGATCACCGACAAGGACCCGACCGCGCGGGACATCCTGGCCGGACGGGGCATCAGCCTGCCGGCGGCGCGGGCTGCCGTAGCCGGCGTCGTCTCGTCCGGAGCCGGCGACGGGCCGCGCTGGAACGCGACCGATCTGCTCGCCACGCTCGGCGTGGACTTGCCGGCGATTCAGCGCCAGATGCGCGCCGATTACGGCCCGCACGCCCTGGATGAGTTGTACCGCAGTCCGTTGGGCCGCCGCCTGCCGTGGGGGCCCTTGTGCGGGCCACAGATGGCACCGGGGCTGAAGAAAGCGCTATTCGGAAATGAGGGCCGCGCTGGCTTCCCGACCAGCGGCCATGCGCTGCTGTCACTGCTCGACGCAGGCAGCGGCGGCCTCGAAGCAGTCCTCGCTGCGCTGGGCTCCAGCCCTGACGTGCTGCGCCTCGCGGCTACAGAACGGCTGCGCCAGGCCGGATAACGCGGGCAGCCCGTCGGGTACGGTCGGGTCCTCCGCCCTTTGCACCTGCACGCCGCGCCCATGCCCGGATCCGGCGACGCGGAGGTCGCCTCGTGTCTGGTGAAGCAGCCGACGTACCGCTTGAATGGATCGCGCAGATCGCGACGAACCGATGTCCTCGGCGGGCTCATCCACGAGTACGGACCGGTAGCGTGACCAGGGCGGAATGTTACTCGCACCCACAGGGAGCTGACGGTCCTGACCGGCTGAGCGCGTTTAGCGGAGAAGAACGATGTCGTCGCCGACCCGAATCCGCCCGTCAGGAACGGGTACGGGCGAGCGCGCTTGGGCGGTCGGGGTAGCCGCGGATCTCGACAATCTCGTCGTTGTCGACGGTGAAGACCTGAAAGACCCGCTCGGCGGGTGCCGGCCGCGCTCCTTCGGCTTGCCCGGCGACGCTGATGCCCATTACGACCGCGTCTCGGTCGACCTCCACGCTCTCGACGGTCGCCCGGGTACCGTCGGCCAGGAGGCGCCGGTACCAGTCGAGCACCTCGGCGCTCGTGCTGCACTCGCCGCTCCAGCGCACGTCGGGGTGCAGGACCGAGCCGAGCAACTCGAGGTCGAGGCTGCGGTAGGCAGCTTCGAGGTGCCGGGCGATGTCGGCCATCACTCCGGTACCGAGTGAA
>DASWGE010000153.1:0-6097 GCA_036393895.1 Streptosporangiaceae bacterium
GCGGCGAGCGCCCTGCGGTGCAGGATCCGGACGGCAGCGACCGCGCCCATCACGGCCAACTCTGCGCCAGGCCACGCGAACACCCGCGTCGCGCCGAGGGACCGCGAGTTCATCGCGATGTAGGCGCCGCCGTATGCCTTCCTGGTGACCAGCGTGACCCGGGGCACGGACGCCTCGGCGAACGCGTGCAGCAGCTTCGCGCCGCGGCGGACGACGCCGTCCCACTCCTGGCCGACGCCTGGCAGGTAGCCGGGAACATCCACCAGGACGACCAGCGGGACGCCGAGCGCGTCGCACATCCGCACGAATCTCGCGGCTTTCTCGGCCGACGTTGCGTCCAGGCAGCCACCGAGCCGCAGCGGGTTGTTGGCGATCACGCCAACCGTCCTGCCGTCCAGCCGGCCAAGCATGGTCACCACGTTCGGTGCCCAGCGCGGATGCAGCTCGACGCCGGGGCTGTCCAGCACCCCGCTGATCAGGGGATGCACGTCATAGGCGCGCTTCGGCGATTCGGGCAGCAGCGCCGCGAGGTCCGCGTCGGCCAGCGACGGGCTGCCAGTGTCCTCGTCGTCGCCGTGCTGGCTGCCGAGCAGCAGCGCGAGCTCGCGCGCCGTGCTCAGTGCCTCAAGATCGGTCGCCGTGACCACGTGGACGACTCCTGAGCGCCTGCTGTGCGGCTCGGGACCGCCCAGCCGCTCCATGTCGACGTCCTCGCCGGTGACGCTGCGCACGACGTCGGGACCAGTGACGAAGATGCGGCCCTGGTCGGACAGGATGACCAGGTCGGTCAGGGCGGGCCCGTACGCGGCGCCGCCCGCCGCTGCGCCCAGCACCACCGAGATCTGCGGGACCTTGCCTGAGGCGCGTGTCATGGCCGCGAAAATTAGGCCGACCGCGTGCAGGCTCTCGACACCCTCGCGCAGGCGCGCGCCGCCCGAATGCCACAGCCCGAGAATGGGCGCGCCGATCTCGAGTGCCCGGTCATAGGCGGTCACGATGACGGCGCAGCCGGCGCTGCCTATCGCGCCGCCCTGAACCCTGGGGTCGCTGGCGAAGGCGACGGCAGGCATGCCGTCGATCACGCCTTCCGCGGCGAGGACGCCGCTGGTGTCGGCGGGCAGCAGCAGCCGGACCGACGCGCTGTCGAAGAGCGCCTCGAGCCTGGCCATCGGGTCGCGGTCAGGTTGCGCGAGCGGCTGCTGCAGCGGCCGCTGTGGCTGCGGCTTGGCCAGGCGGTCGGCAGCGTCCCGCTCGAACCGGGGGCGTCGGCTGTCCAGAATGGTCACGTCAGGCTCCTTGCTTCCGGCGCAACTGGCCGAGTCAGGCGGCGGTGAAGACGACCGCGACATTGTGTCCGCCGAATCCGAATGAGTTGTTGATGACGGCCATCGGTTCAGGCCCGCGGGGATGCAGGTCGGTCGGCTTCACGGCGATCTCGACGCCCAGGTCTTCCTCAAGATCGTCGACATTGATCGTGGGCGGCGCCATTTTGTCGTGCAGCGCCATGATGGCGGCGACGGACTCGACCGCCCCTGCGCCGCCGAGCAGATGACCAGTCATCGACTTGGTCGCCGAGACCACCACGCTGGCCGCCGCGTCGCCGAGCGCCGTGGCGATGGCGTGTGCCTCGACGACATCGCCGGCCGGAGTCGACGTGGCGTGCGCGTTGACGTGGGTGACCTGAGCGGCGCCAACGCTGGCGTTATCCAGCGCCCGGCGGATCGCAAGCACCGCGCCGGCCCCTTCGGGATCCGGCTGGGCGATGTGATGGGCATCGCCGGAATAGCCAGAGCCAGCGGCAACGGCGTACACGCGCGCACCCCGGTTCGCGGCGTGACTCTCAGACTCGAGCACGACCATCCCCGCGCCCTCGCCGAGCACAAAGCCGTCCCTGCCCTTGTCGAACGGACGCGACGCGCGCTCAGGCTCGTCGTTGCGCAGCGACAGTGCCCGCATCGCGGCGAAGGCGGCGATATTCAGCTCCATGATGGCGGCCTCGGTCCCGCCGGCGAGAACGATATCGGCGCGCCCCGACTTAATCATGTCGATCCCGTAGCCGATCGCCTCGGCACCAGACGCGCAGGCGCTCACCGGGGTGTGCACTCCCGCACGTGCGCCGAGTTCCAGGCTGATCCAGCCCGCCGAGCCGTTGGGCATCAGCTGCGGCACGGTGAACGGCGATAGGCGCTGCCAGCCCTTCTCCTTCAGCGTGTCATACGCGGCCAGAACGGACCCGATCCCGCCGATACCGCTCGCCACGACGACTCCGAGCCTGAGCGGGTCCGCGTCGGGCGAGCCAGCATCCGCCCAGGCTTCCCGCGCTGCGACGATCGCGAACATCTCGCACCTGTCGAGCTTCCTGGCCTGAACCCGGTCCACCACGGTGGTCGGTTCGACCGCAGCCCTGGCTGCGATCTGGCAGGGCAGCCGCTGCGCCCAGTCATCGGTCAGAGCCTGGACGCCGCTGCGCCCGGCCAGCATGGCCTGCCAGGTGCTCGGGGCGTCGCCGCCTACCGGCGTGGTCGCTCCGAGCCCGGTGATGACAACTCGGGTCGGGTCGTTGGGCACTCCTGCGCCTCCCTCTGCTAGCTACGTCCTGGTCGGGATCACGCGGCGCCGCCTGACCCCGGCTGGGCCGCGACGCGGCGCGCTGCTGGTCCCGAGTCAGGCAGATACAGAAGCGCGCCCGACGTAGTCGATGACGTCCTGTACCGTCTTGAGGTCCTTGAGCTGGTCGTCGGGGATTTCCACGCCGAACTTGTCCTGCGCGGCCACCGCGATCTCGACCATCGAAAGGCTGTCGATGTCGAGGTCATCGATGAAGGTCTTTTCCGGGGTCACCTCGTCAGCCGGGACACCAGCGATCTCGTCGATGATTTCGCTCAGCCCGGCGAGGATCTCCTCTTGGGTCATGGCCATTCCAGTTCTCCCTCTTCTTGTGCGTACTCTTGCGGTACCTTGCGATGGGCCCGTTTCGGCTTGACGGCCCGTGCCCGCCCGGCAGCCAGCTACCGGTCTCGGGACGGTCAGGGTAGCGTGATCACCTGCGCGGCGTAGCAGACGCCCGCGCCGAACCCGATCAGCAGGGCCTTGTCTCCCGACGCTAGCTCGCCCCGCTCGATCATCCGGGAGAGCGCGAGCGGGATCGATGCCGATGACGTGTTCCCGGCCGTCACGATATCGGTGGCCACTTTGGCCTGCGGAGCCCCGATCTTACGTGCCAGCGCCTCGATGATCCGCAGGTTGGCCTGGTGCGGCACGAAGACGGCGAGCTCGCCGGGCTCGATGCCCGCCTCAGCGCACGCCTGCCTGGCCACCGGGTGCAGCGCCGTGGTAGCCCACCTGAAGACGGCCTGGCCCTCCTGGACGATGAACGAGTTGCGGTCCTCAATAAAGATCTTGTCAGCCATATCGCCGTCGCTACCCCAGACGACGGGGCCGATGCCCGGCTCATGTTCTTCTGTCTCCGGGCTGGACGCGACACTACCTGATGCTTGCGTGCCAGGATTGCCTGGCCCAGCTGGGCCGACCACCGCGGCACCGGCACCGTCGGCGAAGATGATGCACGTGGACCGGTCGGTCCAGTCGACCCACTGAGACAGCTTCTCAGCCCCGATCACCAGCACGTGCCGGGCCGAGCCGGCCCGCACGGCGTCGCTAGCCGCGGCGAGCGCATAGCAGAACCCGGCGCACGCGGCGTTGAGGTCGTAGGCGCCTGGCGCGGCGATGCCGAGCCTGCGCGCCACGACGGCGGCCGTGTTCGGGATCATCACCTCGGGCGTGCACGTCGCCACGATGACCAAGTCGATGTCGGCGGAGGAGAGTCCGCTGCCGGCGAGCGCCTTGCCAGCCGCCGCGACGGCCATATCGGCGAGGGTCTCGTCCGGCCCTGCCAGCCGCCTGCTGGCGATCCCGACGCGGCTGCGAATCCACTCATCGCTCGTATCGACCGATGCCGCCAGCTCGTCGTTGGTGACGATCCTGGCCGGCTGGTACCCGCCGAATGCCAGGACCCGGGCGCTCGCGGAGCCTTGCTGGATTCGCATGAGTCACTGCCCTTCGTTGGTGGCGGCATGCGCGGCGGGCTCGAGCCTGACGAGCGGCTGGCCCGGGTTCACCGGATCCCCGTCCTCGACCAGCCACTCGATGATCGTCGCGGGGAAGCCGGCGGTCACCAGGTGACTGCTGCCGCGCATCTCCACCCGGCCGAGCTCGGCGCCGCTGCGGACCGATACGCCAGGCCCGTCTGGCGCGGCGGCCGCGCGGAATGTTCCGGCGAGCGGTGCCACGAGCAGCCGCCACTCGGGTGCGTGGCTATCGGAGTGCACGTCGTGCTCGGCGAGCAGCGCCCTGGCCGCGTCGAGGTCCTCAGGCGTCCTGACCGCGAGCAGCTGAACGCCGGGCAGGGCCCGCCGGGCCAGGCCAACGAGCGTGCCGGCGGGCGGCAGCTCGAGGAAGGCGGTCGCACCGAGGCTGCTCATCGTCGACATGCAGCTGTCCCACCGCACCGGAGCGCTGACCTGTGAGCAGATCCGCTCGAGCCAGTCGGCGCCGGTCCGCACCGACGCCCCGTCCCGGTTGGATAGCAGGGTCAGCACTGGGTCACGGACTGCCACCGTCGCCGCTTCGGCGCGAAGCGCGTCGACGGCGGGCGCCATGTGCACGGTGTGAAAGGCGCCGGCCACCTGCAGCGGCCGAAGCCTGGCCCCGGCAGGCGGATCCGCCGCGAACGCCGTGAGCTGCTCGGCGGTGCCCGCCGCAACGATCTGGCCCGCGCCGTTGATGTTGGCCGGTGTCAGCCCATGCGCCTCGATCGACCGCAGGACAACGGCCTCGTCACCGCCCAGAACGGCGGTCATCGACGTTTGCCTGGCCGCCGCGGCGTCGGCCATCGCGCGGCCGCGCACGCCGACCAGCCTGAGGGCGTCGGGCGCGGAAAGGACACCGGCGATGACGCCAGCGGCCAGCTCTCCGACGCTGTGACCTGCTGCTATTCCACCCTGTCGACCGTCCGCGTGACGTGCGTGCTCGGCCCCGTCTACGCCGCTGCCCTCGCCGCCGTCGTGGCCGCCGGAGAACGCAGGGCCCATGGCGAGCACCGAGGCCGCCGCGAGCGCCGCGGCGACCAGCAGCGGCTGGGCGACCGCGGTATCCCTGATCTCGTCCGCCGTGCCCACCGTTCCGTACTTCATCAAGTCGCAGCCGGCGAGGTCGGACCAGGAAGCGAAAAGCTCGGTGACGCCTGGGAATTCCAGCCACGGTGCGAGGAAGCCGGGAGTCTGAGCACCCTGCCCAGGCGCGGCGATGACAAGCATCTTCTTACCTTGCACTGTAGGAGTCCGCCATAAGAATAGAGGGGGCTACGAACTTTTGCGAGTAGCGTCTGTAGGTAGTCTACAAACTACGTGCGCTTGCGTGATAGCCGGCCGTACACAATGGCGAGCCACAGCACGAACCCGCCGCGTCCATCGCTCGGGTTGAACCCGGTCAGCTCGGCCGCCCGGCGCAGCCGGTACCTGACCGTGTTCGGGTGCACGAACAGCATCCGCGCTGTCGCTTCAAGCGAGTTACCCTGTTCCAGGTAAGTGGTCACAGTGTCGAGCAGGGCTGCGCCACCCCGGTGCAGCGGCTCGTACACGCGCTCGATGAGCTCGAGCCTGGCGCTGTCGTCACCGTCTAGCGCCCGTTCGGCGAGCAGCGCCGACGCGGACACCGGCCGTGGTGCGTCAGGCCACGCGGGGGCCGACCGAAGGCCGGCTAGCGCTGCCCTGGCCGGCTCAGCGGCGGCCTCGAGGCTTTCGACCGCCTGGCTGACGACCACCGGCCCTGGCCCGAACCTGGCGGCCAGCTGCCTGGCCACCGGCATCGGGTCGCCCGGCCCGCCGAGAATCACCACGAGCCGGTGCCCGTATACCCCCGCGAGCAGATCGAACTTGGCCCGCCTCGCCAGCAGCCGCAGCTCGTCGATCAGGCCCTCCCGCTCGCTGCCGCCTGCGTTGCCCGCGATGACCGTGACCGGCGTGGATGACCAGTTGAGCGCGGATGCCCACGACGGCAGGCTCTCATCGATCTCGCCGCGGACCAGCGAATTCACAAC
>DASWGE010000154.1:0-2781 GCA_036393895.1 Streptosporangiaceae bacterium
GATCTCGTCCGTATGCGCTCCGGCCAGTACAGCCTCGAACATCATCTGCATAGCTGGCGACGGAGTGTGATGCACGAACAGCAGACGGCGCATGAGCCGGGAGCATAACCGGACCCAGCCCGGATTGCCGCTCGCAGGCCAGTCCCGCAGCCGCCGACTCGCCGGCGCCCGCTTGCTCGGCCGCTTGCTCTCCGGCTTGCTCGCCCGCCGTCCCGCATTTTAGACTGAATGTTCAGTCAACCCCCGAGGGAGCTAATCATGGCCGATAAACAGGCCTCGAACGATGAGAGCGCGGTCGGGCTCGCCACACGCCCGGTCACGCGGCCCGACGCGGGCGTGCCCGAGGCGGGCGTCCCCGAGACGGGCGTGCCGCAGGCGCCGCTCGCCGCCGGGAGGCCGTCCCCGCGTCCGAGCCTCGCAGAGATCATCAGCGAGCAGGAACGCATATTTGTCGACCGCCAGCCCGAGTCGGCACGGCTCGCCGCCGAGGCGCGCGAGGCCCTGGCCGGCGGGGTAACGTCGAGCTGGCAGATCTCCCGCCCGCAGCCCGTCTGGCTCAGCCACGCCGCCGGCTCGAAGCTCTACGACGTCGACGGCAACGAGTACGTCGACATGCACGGCGGGTACGGCGTCTCGCTGGCCGGGCACGGTCACCCGGCGATCGTCGCCGCGGTCCAGAACCAGGTCGCCCGCGGCACCCATTTCGCCCAGCCGACTCGCGATGCGCTGGCCGTCGCCAGGGAACTGGCCAGCCGCTTCGGCCTGCCGCAGTGGCGGTTCGCAAACTCGGGCACCGAGGCCACCATGGAGGCCGTGCACCTGATGCGGGCCATCACCGGGCGCGACCTGATCATCAAGATAGAGGGCTGTTACCACGGCCACCATGACTCGGTACAGGTCTCGGTCTACCCCGGACCTGACCAGACCGGCCCGGCCGACCGGCCGGCCAGCGTCCCGGCGAGCGCCGGCATCCCGCGGGTGCTCACCGACCTCACCGTGATCGTGGGATTCAACGACCTCGCGATCGTCGACCGGGTGCTCCGCGAGTACCGCGGCCAGGTCGCCGGGATGATCCTCGAGCCCATCATGATGAACGCGGGAATCATCCTGCCCGAGCCCGGCTACCTGGCCGGGCTGAAAGAACTGCTGCATGCTCACGGCGGGTTGCTCGCCTTCGACGAGGTCAAGACCGGGCTCACGGCCGGGCCTGGGGGGGTGACCAGGCTGTCCGGAGTCACGCCCGACATCATCTGCCTGGCCAAGGCGATCGGCGGCGGAATTTCTGTCGCGGCGGTCGGCGGCAGTTACGAAGTCATGAAGCATGTCGCCGACGGTGACTACGAGATGGTCGGCACCTTCAGCGGCAACCCGCTCGCGATGGCCGCCACCCGCGCCATGCTCACTGAGGTCATCACGCCAGAGGCGTACCAGCGCATTGACGCGCTGCGCGCGCAGGCCGTCGATGGCGTCACCGCGGCGATCGAACGCTACGGTCTCGCGGCGAGCATCGTGGCGGTCGGGGCCAAGGGCTGTATCGTCTTCAGCGCTGAGCCGGTACGGGACTTCCGCGATTTTCTTGCGATCGACGACCAGTACAGCCATGCGCACTGGCTGTTCCAGCACAACGGCGGGGTGTTCCTGCCGCCGTGGGGTAAGTCCGAGCAGTGGCTGATCTCGGTTCAGCATGACGAGAACGACATAGCTCGATTTAATCGAAATGTCGATCGGTTTGCCTCTAGCATCGCCTGAGCTGGGAAAGATGCTAGATTCCGCTGCGTGAATCCGCGAGCGCAGCCACCCGGCCTCAGCAGGCGATCCTTTCTAGGCCGGGTGGCCGGCGCCGGTGTCGCCGCGAGCGGGCTCGGCACGCTGCTCACCTCGTGTGGCCTTGGCTCAGCCGCTCCGAAACGACCCTCCCCGCTGCCTGCCCCCCAGAGTCCGGTCATGTGGCCGATCGCCGCCGCCAACAAGTCGATCGCTGGCGGGCAGCGCCCCGAGGCCAACGCGACGCTGAAGGTCTTCGGCTGGGCGGGGCGGGTCGGCCGGCGCTGCCTCGACGACTTTTCCCGGACCTACCGGTGCCGGGTCGAGCTCACCACCTATTCGAGCATGACGCAGGCGCTGGCGCGGGTGTCGCGTGGCGGCGACAGGTTCGACGTCTTCATGGGAGCCCCGACCTACCTGATCGGCATCCTGGTTGCCAGGTCGATCATCCAGCCGCTGAATCACGGCTATATCCCGAATATCCGCGAGGCCTGGCCCGTGTACACGAACCCGTACTACGACAGCCACTGGCAGTACACGGTCCCCTACACCGCATACACGACCGGCATCGCATGGCGTAAGGACCACATCGACATCGACCCATACACATTGCCCAACGGCTGGCAATTCCCATGGCTCGCCAACGCCGCAGGCAAGACGGCAATCCTGGACGACTACCGGGAGTCGATGGGCCTTGCGATGCTGAACAACTTCGTTACCGATATCAACTCCAGCGACCCGCTCATGATCAACAACGCCAGGGACGCGCTGCTGAACCTCGACAGCCTCGTCGGCCCGAGTATCGACAACAGCGTGAGCACCAAGCTCGCGACCACCCAGTCATGGATCCATCACGCCTGGTCCGGCGAGGCCGTGGCGGCCACGAAACGGCTGCCGCGCGGGGTGCCGGTCGAGGTCATCGGCTACTGGTTCCCGCCCGACGGAGCCGGACCGGTGGCGAACGACACGAACACCGTGCTGCGGGCCGCCAGAAATCCCGTCCTCGCGCACAAGTTC
>DASWGE010000155.1:0-2508 GCA_036393895.1 Streptosporangiaceae bacterium
GGTTCTTCTTCCGCCGGTGCCGGGCATCGAGGGCGCCGTTAGCAGGCTGGACGCTCTGATCATCTCCGGCGGGCCGGATATCGAACCTGGCCGGTACGGGCATCAGGCTGGCCCGCATACCACGATCGTGCGCCCGGAGCGGGACGAGGCCGAAATCGCGCTGTTCCGCGCGGCGCGCGCGGCGGGTGCACCTGTCCTGGGAATCTGCCGCGGCATGCAGCTGATGAACGTCGCGCTGGGCGGCACGCTGATCCAGCACATGCCCGATGTAGTCGGCAACGACAGTCACTCCCCCACGCCGGGCACCATGGCCGAGCACAAGGTGACGGTCGGACCGTCTGGGTCGAGGTCCCGCCTGGCCGCGATACTCGGCGAGGGCGCTCGCGTCGTGCCGACCCATCATCACCAGGGCATCGAGCGGCTCGGCGACGGGCTCGTCGCCGCCGCCTGGGCCGAGGACGGCACGGTCGAGGCGGTCGAGCTAGATGATGTTTTCGCGATCGGCGTGCAGTGGCATCCGGAAGCGGGCAACGATCCCGCGCTCTTCCGCGCGCTGGTCGAGGCGTCTAGCCGATAACCGGCAGGTCCTCGGTCCAGTGCGTACCGCCGTAGGTGGTGGCCTCGAGTGAGATGGCGGGCGCGCGCGCCCCCCGCGCGCGGCCGACCACGAAGATAGTGCTGCGCGCTAGCCTGTTTGCCTGCCCCGCACCCAGGAGTCGAATATGCCGGATGAGGCCGAGACGCAGGCCGCTGACCCAAAGGACAGCAAGGAGACACAAGGCCCGGCCGACGCCGATCGCAAGAACACCGATCCCGATCGCAAGAACACCGAGCCGGCCGACGAACTGGTCACCACCTCGCATTCGATCACCGTGGACGGCGCCGAGCTCCGGTATACGGCGACCGCCGGACGGATCGTGCTCCGTACCGAGGCGCACACCGACGACAAGTTCGACGGCCCGCAGGCCAAGGCCGAGGTGTTCATGGTCGCCTACACGGCCGACGACACCGATCCGGCCGGCCGGCCGGTTACCTTCGCGTTTAACGGCGGACCAGGCTCCTCGAGCATCTGGCTGCACCTCGGGGTGCTCGGGCCCCGTCGGGTGCTCATGGGCGACGCCGGCGAGCTGCTGCCGCCGCCTTACGGGCTCGCCGACAATGCGCAGACCCTGCTGCGCCATTCCGACCTCGTCTTCATCGACCCGGTATCGACCGGGTACTCGCGGGCGGTCAAGGGCGAGAAGTCCAGGGACTTCCACGGTTTCGGCGGTGACATCGAGTCGGTCGGCGAGATGATCAGGCTCTGGACCACGCGCAACGGGCGCTGGATGTCGCCGAAGTATCTGTGCGGGGAGTCCTACGGCACCACCAGGGCGGCCGCGCTGGCCAGGCACCTCCAGCAACGCTACGGGCTCTACCTGAACGGCCTGATCCTGATCTCGTGCTTCCTCAACGGCGGCTCGGTGATGTTCACCTCGGGCAACGACGATCCTTACGTGAACTACCTGCCGACCTATGCCGCGATCGCGAACTATCACGGTAAGCACGGCGATCGGCCGCTGCGCGAGGTTCTGGCGGAGGCCCAGGAGTACGCGGCGAGCGAGTACCCGCGCGTGCTGGCGCTCGGCTCCCGGCTCAGTGCCGATGAGCGGGCGGCTGCGGTGGCCAGGATCGCGGCGCTGACCGGGCTGTCCGAGGACTACGTTGACCGGGTCGACCTGCGGCCCGAGCACGTCAGGTTCCTGACCGAGCTGCTGCGTGACCAGCGCAGGACGGTCGGCCGGATCGACGGCAGGTTCACCGGCTGGGACAGCGACTACGGCAGGGAACGCTGGAGCACCGACCCGTCGATCGACGCGATCATCGGCCCGTACGCGGCGGCGCTAAACCAGTACGTCCGCGCCGAGCTGGGCTACTCAAGCGACCTGCCGTACGAGGTGCTCACCGACCGGGTGCAGCCGTGGTCGTATAAGGAGTTCGAGGCGCAGCACCTGTTCGTGCTCGACAAGCTCGCCGAGGCCATGCGGGTCAACCCGCACATGCGGCTGCACGTGGCCTGCGGGTACTACGACGCGGCCACGCCATATCTCGCCGCCGAGAACGACATCGTCCACCTCGCAATCCCAGCCGAGCTGGCTAGCAACGTCGAGTTCGCGTATTACGAGGCCGGCCACATGATGTACATGCACGAGCCAAGCCGCCTTGACCAGTCCGAGCGTCTCGCCGCGTTCGTGACCGGGACTAGCTGATCACCGCGAGACTGTGGCCGTAGCCGGCGGCGATCGCGGTCACCCCCGACGCCAGCGGCGGCACATCGCACTCGCCGCAGTCGTTGCTCCCCCAGGCGACGACCGCTCCGGCCGCGGTCAGCGCCAGGCAGTGGGTGCCGTTGCCTGAGATGGCGGTGACGCCGCTCAGCCCGGCCGGGACCGCAGCCTCGAAGTTGTCGCTGCGGCCCCAGGCGACGACCCGCCCGCCGGTGATGAGCGCCGCGCTGTGATTGACCCC
>DASWGE010000156.1:0-2634 GCA_036393895.1 Streptosporangiaceae bacterium
GTGACCAGGTCGCCGGCCTCGGTCACGCGGCTGGCTCGCCTGGAGTGATGGAACAGCATGAGCGCGAGCAGCGCCTTGGCCTCAGGCTCATCGGGCATCAGGTCGGCCAGGGCGCGGGCCAGCCTGATGGCCTCGGCGCACAGATCATGGCGGAGTAGTTCGGTGCCAGCGGTTGCCGCATAGCCCTCGTTGAAAAGGAGATAGAGCACGCCGAGCACACCGCTAGTCCGCTCGGGCAACAGGTGTCCGGGCGGCACGCGATAGGGAATGCCCGCGTTGCGGATCTTCTGTTTTGCCCGAACCAGCCGCTTGGCCATGGTCGGCTCGGCGGTCAGGAAGGCGCGCGCGATTTCGGCGGTTGTCAGCCCGGCGAGCGTCCGCAGGGTGAGGGCAACCCGCGACTCGAGTGGTAGCGCCGGATGGCAACAGGTGAAGATCAGCCGGAGCCGGTCGTCGGGAATGTCCTCGTCGTCCATGTCACCTCCTGCCGGTTGCTCCCGCGGCGACAGGATCGCCGCCTGCTGAAGCTTTGCCGCCTCTGACGCGCGGCGGCGGAGCCGGTCGAGGGCCCGGTTGCGCGCCACCGTCGTGAGCCAGGCCCCTGGCCGCCGAGGAATCCCGTCGCGTGGCCAGACCCGGAGCGCCTGGGCGAACGCGTCTTGCGCGCACTCCTCGGCGAGATCCCAATCGCCAGTCATGCCGATCAGCGCGGCGACGACCTTACCCCATTCGGCCTGGAACGCGCCGGCCAGCGCGGCGTGTACGTCTGCTGTCACTGCTGCCAGAACGGCCGCACATCGATGGTGCCGAACCTTGCAACCGGATGCTTGGCTGCCACGTCGATGGCCTGATCGAGATCGGCGCACTCGATGATGTCGAAGCCCGCGATCTGCTCTTTGGTCTCGGCGAAAGCACCGTCGGCTACGAGCACCTCCGTATCGCGCACGCGGACGGTGGTGGCATCGCTCACCGGTTGAAGGCGGTCCCCCGTGAGGCGGACTCCGCTGCCGTCCATCTCGGTGACCCATGCCTGCGTGGCCGCTGGGAGGCCGGTCACCTCGGCAGGGCTGAGTACAACGGACTCGTCCGCGCAGATCAGCATCAGGTACTTCATTGTCTCCTCCGTAGTCTCATTGTCTTCAGGACCCGATTGTCTTCCCGACCCGACGACGAACGGGAGGCGCTCAGATGGACGGCCTCACCGATCCTGCATGCTCACGGTGTGGCCGCGAACTCACCAGTATCGGCCTGGTCCGGCGTCGCGTAGGCCTCAGCGACCGCTGCACGGCTGAACACCCGCCAGGTGGTGACCGAGACCGCGACTGCTACGCCGAAGCCCGCCCAGTACGGCGCCGTGATCCCGAGCGTTGAGGCAAGCCCGCCGGCGATGAGCGCGCCCACGCAGTTGCCGCCTGCGGCGATGAAGAGGGTGGTGCTGCCGACCCGCCCAAGCATGGCGGGCGGGGTCAGGCGCTGGCGCAGTGACGTGCCGACGATGGTCCACAACGCGCCATGCACGCCAAACGCGAGCCAGGCAATGCCGACCAGGTACGGGCTGCGGGACGTCGCCAGCGTCAGGTGCAGCCCGGCCTCGATTATGAGGCCGACCCTGATTGTCCAGGTGGCGGTCACCCAGGCGATCAGCCGGTCGCCGATGACCGACCCGAGCAGTCCCCCAGCCGCTGCGCACGTGAAGAGCAGGCCGTAGCCCACCGAGCCCAGGTGCAGCCGCTCCCTGGCGAGCAAAACTAGGACTGCCAGCGCGCCGGTCAATGTCAGGTTCAGCAACCCGATCAGCACAGCCATCGTGCGGAGCAGTCGCTGCCTGATGAGCCAGCGGAACCCTTCGGCGACATCTGCCCAGACCGAAGTTGGCCGCGAGGAAGTCTCGCCGGCCTCCCGATACGGGCGGTAAGTGCCGGCCATACAGCCGATCAGGATCGCGCTCGCCGCATACGTGCCGACGTTGACCAGGAACGGCAGGCCAGCTGCGATGCCGAAGAGGAGGCCGCCGACCGGGCCAGCGACGAGATTCTGCATCAGCGTGTCGCCGCCCGTGAGCCAGCCGTTGGCCCGCTCGAGCGTGGACGGCGGCACGACCGCCGGAAGAATCGCCTGGCTGGCTGACCGGAATACGATCTCGCCCGCGTTCACGATGAACAGCACCGCGTACAGCAAGGGGATGCTCGCCCACCCGGTCAGGATCGCCGCGGCCAGCACTCCCATTGCCGCGACCCTGGACCAGTCCACGGCGATCATGAGCCGGCGCCTATCCACCCGGTCGACGAGCACGCCGCCGGGGAGTGCGAACAGCAGCCATGGCAGCCAGGCAACGCCGAAAGCCGCCGAGACGATGACCGGGTCGCTGGTACGCGACGCGACGAACAGGGGAGTGGCAATCGTCGCGAGACCGCTGCCGAGGGCAGAGGTCGTGCCCGCCGCCCACAGCTGCGCGAACCGTCTGCCGAGCCGCGCTTCGCCCGTTGACATCGCCAGCGAACGTACCATGCCCGGAATGTGCACAGGCCCGACATGTGCTCGGATGTGCCTGTTCAGGCCACGTGGCGCTGTTACCGTCTTGCCGTGCACTCCTCGCGCGGACGGCCCAGGCCGAGGCTCAGGCGCCAGTTCCAG
>DASWGE010000157.1:0-3329 GCA_036393895.1 Streptosporangiaceae bacterium
GGCCCGGCGGCCTTAATCATGCCGTGACCGCCCGGGCGGGCCCCGATTATCGTCGTTCGGAGGACTGCGCCGGGCGAGGATGAATACCCTGCCCATCAGTGCTGGTCACGCGGCGGCGACCAGCGGCACCGAGTCCCGGAATGAGCGCAGGTCAGATCGGCGGCCATTTCCGGGGACATGCCGGCCTAGGTGCTGGCCACCGACGTGCCGGCCAGTCAGACTCGTGTCCTGGAGAGGACTCGCCCTTGGTTACGGGCAGCCAGGAAGGGACAGCGCGATAGGACAGCGCGAAAGGGACGCGGATGCAGGAGCTGCGACTCGTCGCAGTGAGCGAGGACGGCAGCTACGCGGTTCTCGTGGTTCCCGGTCGTAGCGGGCGTTTCGCGCTGCCCATCGATGAACGGCTCAGGACCGTGGCGCGAGGTCAGTTCTCCCGCCTCGCTCAGTACGAGATCGAAGTGGAGAGTCCGTTGCGACCCAAGGAGATCCAGGACCGTATCCGTGCTGGCGAAACTGCCGAGGATATCGCCGATGCGGCTGGCCTGCCCGTCGAACGGATACGTAGGTTCGAGGGTCCTGTCCTGGCCGAGCGGGAGTTCCGGGCTAAGGAAGCACAGCGGGCGACGGTGCGGAGCCGCGAGTCGGGCCCGGGCCCTCGCCTCGGCGAGATCGTGACTGAGCGGCTCGCCGAGGCCGGCGCGGGAGTGGACGACGTTGACTGGGATTCCCGCAAGCGCCAGGACGGCAACTGGCAGATCCAGCTCGCGTACACGATGGCTGGCCGGATGTACATGGCCGAGTGGATTTATGACCCGAGAAGCAAGCACGTCATTCCCGATGACGACGAGGCGATCAGGCTCTGCCTAGGCGAAGCCGAATGGCCGGAGCCGCGCCAGCTCGCCAGGGCGGGACAGACGGCGACAGTGACGCCGATCGGGTCGCGGGCCGGCCTGGCTGGCGCGCATCAGCCGGACCCTCGGGCTCAATCGGACCATTCAGCTGGCCAAGATGCGCTGCACCCGTCGCGCCAGGGACTGGCCGGCGCAGCCGCGGCGGGTTCGGTCCAGCCGCAGATCAGCCGCGCGGGGCGGCTCGCCGGGCATGCGGGCGAGGGAGCGCACCCGGCGAGGACCGCGGCGGCAGCAGGGGCCAGGGAGGGCCTCGAGCCCTCAGGGCTCGCAGGCCGCCGTGATGACGGGTCCGACCGTGACGCTGCGGGCTCCATCGGCCATGAGGTCGCGGCGAGCGCGGCGCTGGCTGACGGTGCCGGCCAGGACGCACCCAAGCCTGCGGCGGCCGAGGGACAGGCGGCACGGCCTTCCCGCCGCGGAAGCGGTCGCTCTCGGCGTTCGTCAGTACCGTCTTGGGATGAGATCATGTTCGGCAACTCCCGCCAGCCCGATTAGCGCTGAGGCGGTAGCCGCCATGGCATCTAGTACCCGTGCCGGGCGCGTAAGATCCGACGCGCGATGCTTTGCTGTCAGGGCCAGGCGGATACGGTCCGCCAACGCACCCTCGCACGACGGTTCCTGCGATGGCGCCGGCTATCGGGACTTGCTGCCGTGACGATCGTGGCGCCGTTGCTAAGCGGCTGCAGCTTGCTGGGCGGCCTGAGCGGCTCCCGGCAGGTCGCGCCCGCGTCAATGACCGTGACGAGCCCAGAATTCAGGACAGCCCTTCCGCTGCCGCCGCAATACACCTGCGCCGGCCCGGGTCTCAGTCCGCCCCTTTACTGGTCGGGAGCCTTCTCGCAGCAGCCACGATCGTTCGCGGTCGTCGTGGACGACGGCCAGGCGCCGATTACCCCGTTTGTGTACTGGATCGTGTTCGACATCAGCCCAACCACAACAGCTATTGCGCAGAACCGGCTCCCGACCGGTGCCAGGCAGGCACAGAATAGTGCGGGCACGGCTCGCTACGACCCGCCGTGCCCTAAGGAGGGCGCGGTCCATACGTATAGATTTACGGTCTATGCGCTGGATGCGTACCTCAAACTGCCGGACGGTACCGGCCTGCATGCGGCCTGGTCCGCGATAGCACGGCACGTAATCGCCGTGGGTCGGCTCACGGTGAAGGGCAGACAGTTGCCAGGAGGTCACTGAGGGTAAACAGAGCCGGGTAAACTTCTCGAATCTCCTGACACAGACCATAGCGCTCCGACACAATTGACATTTAACGATACGCCTGGGTTGTGATCAGTCCAGGGCGCTCGCGGCATCAGGGACGCTCGCGTAATGGCCGCGCGGGGGCCGGGTGAGCGTCATCCAAGGCCATACACCGCGATGGATGGTCCAATGCCCAAGACCGTGCTGATCATTCTGGCAGCCGTGGTCGCCCTGATTGTAATCGTCGTCCTCACTGGCATGCGTTACCTGCGAGCTGAAGACGACGACGACTTCGACGACGACGCTCCTGCCGAGCACGGCCGTGTGCGCAGCCGAGGCACCCACCCGACCCGCGAACAGCAGGCGCGCCCGCGCCCACGTCACGATGACGAAATGCCTGACGAGCCACGCAGGGAGCGGGTCGGCGCTGCTCGCGCCGCCAGACCGGGCGCGAGCTACAGCGGGGAACGGGGGCCAGATCGGCGTGGCGCTACCCGTGGGCAGGATCGCGGCTGGCGAGACGACGGCGGCGAGATGGCACGCGGCGGCGAGATGCCACGCAGCGACCGGGAGCTGGCGCCACAGCGGGATCAGCGCGCGGTCCGGGTAGGCCGGGGGGGCCACGCGGATATCAGCGAACCCATTGCTGCCAGCGCTAGGTCAGGCCATTCT
The DNA here is from genome assembly GCA_036393895.1 of Streptosporangiaceae bacterium. Lineage (GTDB taxonomy): Bacteria > Actinomycetota > Actinomycetes > Streptosporangiales > Streptosporangiaceae > Chersky-822. The sequence goes on from DASWGE010000157.1 coordinate 2,778, forward strand.
CGGCCTGGCCGTGCCGCGAGCCGGCGAGCGGAAGAATTTGACAGTCAGCCAGGCCGGGTCACCGCCGCGACGAGGGTCTATGAGCGCGAGACCGCGGGCGGTCGCGAGCGCCGCGATGACATGGACCGGCTCGCCGGCAACGACGAGGCCGACTTTGCCGGCCGCCGCGGGACGCTGGACCATCGTGACGATCGCGACAGCCGTGATTCGCGCGACAGCCGTGGTTCGCGCGATAGTCGTGGTTCGCGCGACAGCCGTGATGAGAGGGACCGCAGGGAGGCACGTCCGGCTGCGAGCGTACGGGAGATCGGCGATCATGACGACCGGGACCGGCGGGATGCTACGCGCCCGAACGCACGACCCGATTCGCGCAAGAATGGCGCTCGGTCCGAACGGGGTGAGTTGCTTCCAGCGGTGAAGCCCCGCCAGGGCAAGAGCAAGCGCGACAGCGATGGCGACTGGCCGACCAACGAATGGGATGAGCTCTCCGACGTCGACTACTGGGCTGAACTCGCCTCAGACAAGCCGCTCACTACGTCCGTCCCATCCGGG
>DASWGE010000158.1:0-7673 GCA_036393895.1 Streptosporangiaceae bacterium
TGCAACAGCCGCCGCCTGCCGCGAGTCAGGGTAGTAACGGAGGACGAATGGTCGACTCGGGCCGGGTTACCGATAGCTTCGGCGATTTCGTCGCCGCGGCTCTGCCAGGCCTGCTCCGCTTCGGTCATGTGCTCACCGGAGACCCGCGAGAAGCCGAGGACCTGGTGCAGGAAGCGCTCGCCCGGTCACTGCGCCGCTGGCGTTCAGTCCGAAGCGGCGATGCTGTCCCCTATGTCCGACGGGTCATGGTCAACACCCACATCACCCGTTGGCGGCGGTGGGAATCGCGGGTGCGCCTTGGCGAACTCCCGGACAGCAGTGGCGATGACCCCGAGCTGCGCCGCAGCGAAGACTGGGACCGGCTGCGCCGCGCGCTTGCCCGATTGCCTGCGCGGCAGCGGACAGTGCTCGTCCTTCGCTACTACGTGGATCTGTCCGACGCGACGATAGCCGAGCTGATGGATTGCCGGCCCGGCACAGTGCGCAGCCAGGCGGCACGCGGGCTGGCGGCCATTCGGCCTCTTCTGGAGTCCGAGACTGTTTCAAGGGGGGGCGGATGACCGGCGAGGACCGGCTAAGGGAGTTGATGCACGACCCTGGCTGGTCGCTGCCTGCTTGGCCGGACGCGCAGGCTCGGGTCCGGCGTGCGGCCAGGCGCCAGCGGCTGATCGCTGCCAGTGCCGTCGCCGCCGGAGCCCTCGTCATCGCTGCGGCAGCCCTGATACCTGTCGCGCTGAATGGCACGGCTTACCCGCCAGCGGCCATCGGCCCTAAGCACAAGACCGCGCAGCCGTCTGCGCGCTCCTCGCCGTCCCGGCCGCCAGCGGTCCCGCCTGTCGGGTCAGCTGACTTCCCGGCGCGGATCTATCCGCCGGCCGTTAAGCCTCGCTTCGCAACTGGTGCTTTGTCGCTCTGCCCGGACCCGGCCGGGCTTGAAGCGCCTGGCCCCGCCACCCCCGCGGCCGCGAGGAGGGTATTGCATCAGCTAGGCACGGGGTTCAGGAAGGACCTGCGAGTCAGCGACAGGTCCGTCTGGCCGTTGCTCGCCAGCAGCTGGCAGCATGGCGGAATCCGGCTCTTTACCTGGCCGCAGCGGACATCAGTTCGATACTCGGGCCCACTGCAATCGAGCCCAGGCGTGCCAGCGGCGATCAAGCACGCCATCGTCGCCGGGTGTGGCAGCCGCGTCGCCCTCGCCACCTGGGTGATTGTCTACGGCCCCGCCGGGAATCCGGCGCTACATTCGGACATCTTGTTCATCACCCGCCGCGGACACATGCTCTTCTACAGCGCCGACTGAATCAGCCGACTGAATCATGCGCATCGCGGGGCACACCGGCCAGAGGTCAAGCACCACGGCATGAGCATAAGCACGGACAGGTAGGGCCGGGATCCGGCCAGCCATGACAGTGGCGGGCCATGCTCGCGGCCCTTTGTCCTTCCATTGGCACTCAGGCGGCCTGCGTTCAAAGGTGATAACTTCAGTCCAATCTGGGCATTACCACTGGGAAAGGGAGGGGCGTTGCCAGCTGAATGCCATGGCGGCGAAGGTTGTGGTGGTCGGTGAATTCGTCTCGGGTTCCCGCGGGTGCCGGGGCAGTCAGACCACGGCGCCCGCCCGGCCGCTTCCGCCTCCGGCTGGAGCGACGCAGCAAACGCATTCGCCGGACTTTCAGCGGCATCCTTACCTCGCGGCGGATTCATCGGACGCGTCGAGCCGTCGATGAACGGCGGATATGGAGGCGCAGCCGTCCCCTGGTCAGGATCGTCAAGATCGGTTCGGTTGCTGGCGGAGCACTACTTCTCGCACTGGTCGGCGCATCGGTATACGCGGTCGTGGACGGCAGCCCGTCAGGCGTTCTGGCCTACGCGGACAAGGTTTGCGGCAGTGCGAGCTTCTCTTGCAACATGCTGTCCGGAATTCTCGGACCGATCCTGTCATTGGCCCTCGCCTCCGCGATCTTCCTGCTAGTCCGGCTGTGGCTGGTCAGCCGGCCGTACATGCGAAGGGCACGGGAGCAGCCCCATCGGGTCGTGCAGACCGCCGGCAGCATGATTGGCCAGGTGGTTGGCCGGGACGAGCTGTGTCACGTCCTCATCGAAGACATCCGGGATCCTGGCAATCGTCGCCCGCATGTGGTCATCGGCGGAGTGGGAGCCGGAAAGACCGCGCTCCTGGTCCGCCTGACTGCCCTCCTGGCCGAGCGCGGCGCGGTGCCCGTGCCGGTCAGGTTGCGTGACGCGCAGGAAAACCTTGACTTTCGTGAACTCGCCCGCAGGCGGTTCATCGCGGACACCCACATGGCCCTGCTGTCGGATGCGGAAGGCGAGAAGGTATGGCGAGAGCTGTGCAAGAACGACCAGGTCGTTGTGCTGGCCGATGGTCTCGAAGAGGCGCTTATCGAGGGGAACGCCCGTAAGGAGCGTGACAACCTCCTGCGGCTCGCCATCCGTCGAGCCAACGAGCAGAAGCTGCCTCTTATCATCACCTCCCGGCCACATGACCCCCTCCGCGACATGGAAGCCGCGATCGTGGAGCTCGAGCCGCTGAGCGAAGAGGCAGCGCTTGAGTACGTCCAGGAACACGGGGGCCGCGAGGATGATCGTCGGCTGGATTGGGTCGTTGAGACCGCCGACGTTGCCGAGACGCCGTTTTATCTCCAGGTCACCCGCCAGCTCTACCGCGCTGGCCTCATGGCGTACATCAGGCCGAGGCGGGCGGATAGGCGGCTAGATACCAGAAGTGTCGACCGGGCTGAGCTGCGGCTCCGGTTGCTGGATTCCTGGGTGCACGCACTCGTCGACGGGCACTTCCCGGCCGGACTGGCGCTCAGCCGTGAAGATCGCCTCGCCACCGTGGAGCAGCTGTCGCTGCTGGCCTGCATCGGCTTGCGCTGGGACCGGCTCCAGGTCAGGTTCGATGATGCCGAAGCCATGCTCGCCGAGCCGCGACCACCCCTCATCGAGGAAGTTGACCGTGCGCTTGGTCAGCTGAAACGCCGGTTCGATCTCCGGCTCGCGGCGACCTGGGGCACCCAACTCGGACTTGCCGAGGCACGCGGGAACGGGCTGCGCTTCCCGCATACCATCATGCAGGCCTATCTGGCATCGAGGCTCATTGACGCCGCCATGGATGACGAGACATACCGGCGTCATGCCCTCACTGGATCAGGTCGGGAACTCCTCATCGCGTTGATCCTGAACTCCCGGGCCAAGATGCAGGTCAACCGCCCGCGGGACCAGGTCACGAGACGCACGGGCGCTGCGACGCGGAGCGCCGCGGTGCTGGACATCGTCAGCCTCCTGCGCGACGAGGCCAATGGCCGCCGTGATGTTAAGGCTCTCGACCTGTTCGCAGCGGCGCTGTCGATTGACTGCGTCGAGGACGAGCCCAGGCACAGCGCCATTGCTGAGGAGCTAGCGGACCACTGGCCGGACATATGGGCACGGGATCAGCGCACGCTCGAAGAAGCCAAGCGCAACCTGATACACCGGTTCGGAGAATCGGCGAGAACAATTTCTGAGCGCGGAACGAATCCATCCGGCCAACCGACCGAACCTGGATATCTGGACCTTTATCGCATCTGCTGCCTGGAACAGTCATATCCCGTTCGCCTTGAATGCGTACTGGAGATCGGCGCAGGAGAAGACGAGGCATTCGCAACCCTGGAGCGCATTCTCGGCCCGGAGGCCGATCCGCTCGACGGGCACGCGTCACCACCCGCCGGTGCCCCGGCGCAGGCGGGCGGCACCGCAGGAGCGGCTGCCGGGCCGGATGGAGCTGACGATCAGGTTCGCGAGGAGCGCAGATGGAAGGAGGGAGTCGTCCGGGCATGGCTCGCGCCATTGCTGGTCGGGTCGGTCAGCGAGGAGCGTTCACGCGCAGCGCGGAAAAACCTCGAGCGGTGGCTTCAATTCGTCCGCGCGGAGACTGGCTCGCGGGCTGAATCGGACATGCGCCTGTCGCTGGAGGTTGCGCTCGCTCAGGGGTTCAAGTACGCGGCCAACCGCCGGCGCCGACATCCGCACGCGCACCCTGAAGCCCGGGCGTACCTGGCCGAGCGCGCCAAGGAGATGCTGAAGGACTCACACTTCTGGTTCTCCCGGCTGACCCTGCTGCATGCGCTGTGCCTGTGGTCGCTGCCTGACGGTCCCGGGCCGCAATCCCGCGACAGGCGCGACATCGACCATCAGGCGCTCGTGCGGCACTGGCTCGGATTCGGTCGCGGCGGGCCCCAACACGCCTTCGTCGCTGAGGCCGGCAAGCTTGCCGTGCTGGCCCTGCAGACCGGGCAACCTGAGCGATTTATCTGGATCGACGAAAGCGGCGTGGCCGCCAAGATCGGATCTCGTCCGGCGAACCCAGATGCGCCGCGGAAGCACAACCTGTGGATCCCACCATCTACCGGATGGACCGCGCTTCATCCGCGCGCCCAGCAGCTACTGGCCGACGTCCTCCTGCTGCTGAATCTGGCCGAACGCGGAGCCCATCCGAGTGACCGCAGCAGGCGTCTTCATCGCACGGACAGGAACGACCTTCCGCCTTGTCTGGCCGGGGACAGGAAGCCTCTCGATCCGACCCGTACCGTCGGCATGGCGCAGACCTCCGAGCCAGGATCCAACTGCAAGCACGGCTGCCATTTCGAGCTTTGCCCCTACCCACCCAAGGGCGAGGTGAGCTATCGCATCGAGCTGAGCGAGGCATTCTGCCGCAGGCAGCAGACACTTGTCAGCGGGGCTTCTCTTAGCCGCCGGGCAGCGACCTGGCAGCACACAGTTCCCGGCGAGCTGAAACGATTCTGGAGGCAGATGGGCCAGCGGGCCCTGCCGACTGAAATCGAACCGTAGCCTTCCGTGCGGGCAGCGGCCCGCGCGTCCCGGCACTGGCAAGGATCATCGGTCGCTGAACTGGCGGGCGCTCGGCGGCCTCAAGGGTGATCGTCGCCAAGTTGCCGCAGTGGCAACGTCACTACGACTCGGGTCCCGCCGCCGGGACGCCCCAGAAGACTGATCTCGCCGTGGTGGGCGAGGGCGATCTCGCGCGCGATGGCCAGGCCAAGGCCGGTCGTCCCGGTGCCGCGTTCGCGGCTGGGGTCCAAGCGCACGAACCGGTCGAAGACGCGGCTCCGGTCAGCGGCGGGGACGCCGGGGCCATCGTCGTCGATCTCGATCCGCGCGACATAGCCGCTGGCTGCCGCGGTGATCACCACGCGGCTGGCCGTGTACCGCAGGGCGTTGTCGATGATGTTGCGGAAGAGTCGTTCGAGGTGGTCGGCGTCGCCGGTGGCCGCGAGATTTGCCCCAGCGTCCAGGTAGATCTCTGCCCGATGGACGGGCAGGTGCGCCACGGTGTCGCTGAGCACAGCCGTGAGGTCCACGGGTTCCCGCCGCGCCGAAAGCTGTCGCTCGTCGGCTTTGGCGAGTAGTACGAGTTGCTCGATGAGCTCTTCCAGGCGTGCCGATTGCGCTGCGGCGCGCTCGGCGATGACCGGCCAGGGCGCCCGGTCGGGGTAGGCCAGGCCGACCTCAAGGGTGGTGCGGATGGCGGCCAGCGGTGTCCGGAGTTCGTGAGAGGCGTCGGCGACGAACCGGCGTTGCCTGTCCGCGGAATCGTCAAGCCTGCCGAGCATGTCGTTCATAGTCTGCGCCAAGTGCCCGATCTCGTCGGTCGTACCAGGTTCTGGCACGCGCCGGCTGAGGTCTGCCGCCGTGATCTCGGTGACGGCCCGTCTGATCTGCTCGACCGGGCGAAGCGCCCGGCCGACGATGAGCCATACGGTAAGGCCAGCCAGCACCAGCGTGACGGGGACGGCGAGCAGCAGGCGGGCGGAAAACTCGGTGGTCAGCTGGTGCAGGATTCGGGTCGAAGTCTCCGCGATTATGGTGACCGAGCGGCCGTCGACGGTCGTTCTCGTCCCGGCGACCTGCACCTCGGCCGGGATGATGCGGTCCGCTGCACGCTGCCGTACCGGCTGCGTCGCGCCCGCGGGCAGCAGGTAGACGGCGGGCACGCCGACGAGTATGGGGGTTGCCGCGAGGACGTGCCCGTTCGCGTCGAGCACCTGCGCTTGCGCGCTGGGGTCCAGCGCGGAGGCCGGGAGCGGGGCGGGCCAGTGGCCGTTCCGGCCCGACTGTTCGATCTGGGTCAGGTAGGTCCGCAGCTGCCCATTTACCATGCGCCCAGCGGCGTTGGTCTGCAACACGTACAGCAGGAGGAACCCGAGTATCACGATGGCTGTGATGGCGATGCTGGCCACGATGGTAACCCGGGCGCGCAGCGTGGGAAGCCGCAATCGCAGGGTGCTACGGATGCCCGCCGTCCTGGTCACGGGCCGCCCGGCTGGATCAGGTATCCCTCACCACGGAGAGTGACGATTGTCGCCGCAGCGGACACCGGATCGATCTTGCGTCGAAGCCGGTGTATGAGAACCTCGACGACAGCCGGTCCGCCGTCGTAGGCGGCGTCCCAGCAGTGTTCGAGCAGTTCTGTCTTGGATACGACGCGGCCCTGGCGGCGCATGAGATATTCCAGGACCGCGAGCTCGCGATTGGTGAGTTCGACAGGCGTCCCGTTTCGCCTGACGGTACGGCTGGCCGGATCCAGCGTCAGGCCGGCGGCGGTGAGCACGGTCGGCCTTTCCGGCAGCCCGCGCCGTGTCAGTGACCGCAGGTGGGCCAGCAGGATGGGGTAAGAGAACGGCTTGGTGAGGTAGTCGTCGGCACCGATATCGAGGCCCTCGGCATGGTCAAGGTCCTCATCCATCGCGGTGAGCATGAGGATTGGGGTCCACACGCCCTGCTCTCGCAACCGTTGGCACACCTGGTAGCCGTCCAGGCCGGGCAGCATCACGTCGAGCACGATCACGTCGTGGGACGACTCGCGAGCCTTCCACAACCCGTCCTCCCCGTTGTCGGCTACGTCGACGACGTAACCCTCGGCCTCAAGCCCCCACGTCAGCGAGGAGGCCATCGCCTGATCGTCCTCGACCACCAGCACGCGCATGGCTCAATCATCGCCGGTGAGCGCTGGTATCCGCTCGTCCGGGATCGGCCCGCTGACCGGCGGTGGCCGACGCATCCGCATAGCCTTAGCGGGCAGCCACCAGTTCGCCTTCCCGAACAGCGACACGAGCGCCGGCAATAGCAGCATCCGCACCAGGACGGCATCGAGCAGCACGCCGGCTGCAAGCCCGAAGGCGAGCTCCCGGACGGTGATGTTGTTGGCCGTCGACAGTGAGGCCAGGGCGAAGCAGAGAATCAGCGCCGCGCTGGTCACCAGGCGCCCGGTGCGAGACACCCCCTCGACGATGCCCGCGTCAGTGGACCGTGTCCGGTTGTAGGCCTCACGGACCCTGGACAGGATGAATACCTCGTAGTCCATCGAGATGCCGAACAGAAACCCGAACATTAGCAACGGAACATAGGTGTTGACCGAGCCGGTCGCTGACATCCCCCACAGCGCGTGAATGCCCAGGCCGTTCTGGAACACCAGCACGACGAGCCCGTAGGTCGCGGCTACCGACAGCGCGTTGAGCAGTACCGCCTTGGCAGGCAGCAGGATCGACCTCAGCCCGCGGGCGAGCATAAGGAAGGTCACCAGGGCCACGAGTCCGAACATCAGCGGGAACGAACCGTACGTGACGCTGGTCTCGTCCACAGTCTGCGCTGGATCG
>DASWGE010000159.1:0-3844 GCA_036393895.1 Streptosporangiaceae bacterium
TCGGACGGTACGGGCGCGCCATCGGGCAATGTGCCTGGCATGCTCAGCTCATCCGCCGCTCAGCGATCCCATCCATTTCGCGCCTTGCCATGTGCGCAGGCTAACTGAACCGGAGCGATACTCTGAGAAGAAGGTTTTACCCGCGATGCCGGATGGGGACTCCGAAGCTATGACAGCTGGCAGCTACGGGCCGATGCGGGCAACTGATGCCGACCGTGAAAGCGTGCACTCGCTGCTCCAGGCCGCATACGCCGACGGCAGGCTGACGTGGGACGAGTTCGACTCGCGGTCCACCAGCCTGATGCAGGCCAAGACTTACGACCAGCTTGGCGCCCTTACCGCGGACCTCCGCCAGCCAGTCCCTTATCGGCAAGGGTCCTACCCGGCTGCCGGGTCGCGCACGAACGCGATGGCCATCGCCGCGCTGGCCTGCGGAATCGGCCAGATTTTTTTCTGGTTCGTAGCCGGCGTCCCGGCGATCGTCTTCGGGCATGTCGCGCGCCGTCAGATCCGCGCGAGCGGCGAGGGGGGCGACGGCATGGCGCTGGCCGGCCTGATCCTCGGCTATATCGGCGTGATCGGCCCGCTGCTGGCGATCATCGCGGGCATAACCCTGCTTGGCCCATAGGCCTCTGAGCGCCATCAGGCAGACTGGCGGTCCTGGCCGGTCCCCCGATGCCACGTTTGCCCGATCCGGTTAGGCCTTCCGGTCGGTCCCCTGATCGGCGGTAAGCGCGGCTACGAAGGCCTCCTGCGGAACCTCGACGCGGCCGATGGTCTTCATCCGCTTCTTGCCTTCCTTCTGCTTCTCGAGCAGCTTGCGCTTCCTGGTGATGTCGCCGCCGTAACACTTGGCGAGCACATCCTTGCGGAGCGCCCTGATGTTCTCGCGGGCGATGATCCTGGCGCCGATTGCTGCCTGGATCGGCACTTCAAACTGCTGCCGCGGAATCAGTTCCTTCAGCCGTGACGTCATCGCGAGCCCGTATTCCCGCGCCTTGTCGGCGTGGACGATCTGGCTGAACGCGTCGACCGGCTGGCCCTGCAGCAGGATGTCGACCTTGACCAGATCGGCTTCCTGCTCGCCGGCCGGCTCGTAGTCGAGCGAGGCATAACCCCTGGTACGGGACTTCAGCTGGTCGAAGAAGCCGAAGATGATCTCGGCCAGCGGCATCGTGTACCTGATCTCTACTCGCTCCGCTGACAGGTACTCCATGCCGATCAGCACGCCACGCCGCGACTGGCACAGTTCCATGATCGCGCCGATATAGTCCGACGGCGCCAGGACCGTCGCCCGCACGACTGGCTCGAAGACCTGGGCGATCTTGCCGGCCGCGATCACTCCCGTCGTGGCAACGACGCCGCCTGGCCCGCTGGGGAACTCGCTGGGATTTGTCACGACCACCTCGGCGCCTGTGTCCATCACCACCCGGTAGACGACGTTCGGCGCCGTGGAGATCAGCGACAAGTCGAACTCGCGCTCCAGCCGTTCTCTGATGATCTCCATGTGCAGCAGGCCGAGAAAGCCGCAGCGAAACCCGAAGCCGAGCGCCGTCGACGTCTCCGGCTCGTACACTAGCGACGCGTCGTTGAGCCGCAGCTTGTCCAGGGCGTCCCGAAAGTCCGGGTACTGGTCCCCGTCGACGGGGTACAGGCCGGAAAACACCATCGGCCTGGGATGGGCATACCCGGCCAGGGGCTCCGCGGCAGGGCGCGCCGCGCTGGTCACCGTGTCGCCCACTCTGGCCTGCCTTACGTCCTTGACGCCGGTGATCAGGTACCCGACCTCGCCAGCCGCCAGGCCGTCGGAGGGGACAGGCTCCGGGGAGATGACGCCGACCTCGAGTGTCTCGTGCACCGCTCGAGTGGAAAGCATCAGCGTGCGCTCGCGACGCGACAGCCTGCCATCCATCATCCGGACATAGGTGACGACACCACGGTAGGTGTCGTAGACCGAATCGAAGATCAGCGCCCTGGGTGGCGCGTCCGGATCCCCGGTCGGGGCAGGCACCTGGGCAACCACGGCGTTCAGCAGGTCGCCGACACCCTCGCCAGTCTTGGCCGAGACCCTGAGCACGTCCGATGGCTCGCAGCCGATGATCTTGGCGAGCTCCTCCGCGTACTTCTCCGGCTGCGCGGCAGGCAAGTCGATCTTGTTCAGCACCGGAATCAGGTGCAGGTCAGCGTCGAGCGCTAGGTACAGGTTGGCCAGAGTCTGCGCCTCGATCCCCTGCGCCGCGTCGACGAGCAGGATCGCGCCTTCGCATGCCGCCAGCGACCTGGATACCTCGTAGGAGAAGTCCACGTGTCCTGGGGTGTCAATCAGGTTGAGCACGTAGTCACGGCCGTCGGTGCCACGCCACGGCAGCCGGACCGCCTGGCTCTTGATCGTGATGCCGCGCTCGCGCTCGATGTCCATCCGGTCCAGGTACTGCGCCCGCATCTGCCGGTCGCCTACCACCCCGGTGAGCTGCAACATCCGGTCAGCGAGCGTCGACTTGCCGTGGTCGATGTGAGCGATGACGCAGAAGTTCCTGATCACTGCCTGATCGGTCCGCGACGGTTGAGGCAGCGCAGCGGCCGGTGCGGTCGCGGGCTTGGCGCCCGCCGGCGCGGGCGCCGGCCCTCGGGACGGGTCGGACATCGGTGGCACAGTCATCCGCTCGGTGTAGGTTGCGGTCATCCACGCGCCGGCAACCAGGTCCCCCAAGCAGGTCCGCACAGCCAGAAGCCGGGGGACAAGGAAGGCGCCGGCCAGCACTTCGCTGTCGCCGTCTATGGTCGCACGCCGGCCACCGTGCCCACGCCAGCGCCCGACCCGACGACGCGGCCGGGAGGGGGACGAACTCCGTAGATCCGCCTTGGTTTGAGCGGACACCCCGGTGTCGGATATCCTTCGTGGTCGGCAGCACGCATGCCCGCTCACTTCGCGCCGGGCGCGCCAGCGCGCCTTCGGCTCCCGCCGGGCACATCCTGATCACCGAACGAAACGTAGCGAGGCATCCGCGTGGCGAACATCAAGTCCCAGATCAAGCGCAACAAGCAGAACGAGAAAGCCAGGCAGCGCAACAAGGGCGTCAAGTCGTCGCTGAAGACTGCCGTGCGCGGCTTGCGCGAGGCGGCGGACTCAGGCGACACCGAGAAGGCGACTGAGGCGCTGCGCGCCGCCTACATCAAGCTCGACAAAGCTGCGAGCAAGGGCGTCATCCACAAGAACCAGGCGGCTAACCGCAAGTCCGCACTCGCGAAGCGAGTCGCGGCGCGGAAGCAGGGCTAGGCCGCCGAGCAGCATGGCTAAGCCACCGAGCAGGTGCCCGGTCCGCGCTAGCGGTCGGCCCAACGCGACTCGACGATCACTCGAACCGCGCGCTCTAGCGCGTACCCCGCGCTCGCGCCCTCGCCCTTGACCTCAGCATCAGCCTGCGCGACCGCCGAATGCGCTCGGGCCAGGCCCGATGAGTTCCAGCCGCGCAGCTGCTGGCGCACCTTGTCAACCTTCCAGGACGGCATTCCGAGCTCGGTGGCTAGCGCGTCAGAGCTCTTGCCGCGGGCCGTTCCAACTTGCCCGAGCGTCCTGATGCCGCGCGCTAGCGCGCTGGTGATCAGCACCGGCGCGGTCCCGATCGCGAGCGCCCAGCGCACCTGAGCCAGCGCCTCGGCCAGGTTGCCCTCCAGCGCCCGGTCAGCGACGCTGAACCCGGTGGCCTCGGCCCGGCCGCGCCAGTACCTCCCCACCACCTGCGCGTTAATCACGCCTGTCGTATCAGAGGCCAGCTGATCGCACGCTGCCGCCAGGTCCCGCAGGTCGGTGCCGACGGCGTCGATCAGCGCCCTGAGCCCGCTG
>DASWGE010000160.1:0-2065 GCA_036393895.1 Streptosporangiaceae bacterium
GACAAGGATGCCCTCGGTCGGATCGTGGACGAAGACGGCGGACGGGATGACGCGGAGAACTCGTACTACGAGGCGGCGGCCGACCCGAGCTTTGCCCTCCTGGACCAAGCAAGGCGGCGGTTCCGTGGCCAATACCTTCGCCGCCTGAGGCGCCGCGCTAACCGCGACCGCCAGGACAGAACCTGACCGCACGAGCCATCAGCATCTGCCGCATCTCGCTCGGTCTTCTCAGCTCAAGCGGAGCCGTGCTGGATTCCTGCCTTAGGCTGCTGGCGTGCGTGACAGTCAGATCGGGCCGGCCGGCGCGGCCGCGGCGGATTGCCTGGACATCCTGGGCGAGCAGGCAGCCGCCTACGCCGAGGTGGCGGTCGCCAACATCGGCAGGGAGTTCCCGTCGCACCTGGTTCACCTGATGACAGGACCCGGCGACTTCCCGGCCCGCCCCGCCGAGCGGACGCCCGTGTTCTACGGCAGCCTGGACTGGCACTCCTGCGTCGAGATGCACTGGCTGCTCGTCCGGCTGCTGCGACTGGCCGGGGACTCGGTGCCGGCTGGCGAGATCAGGGAACTGCTGGACGCCCAGTTCACCGCGGGCAAGCTCGCCGCGGAGGCGAGTTTCGTGACCGGCACCGACGGCTGGCACGAGCGGCCGTACGGCTGGGCCTGGGCGCTCGCCCTGGTGCACGAGATCGCGAGCCTGGACGACGTTCAGGCGCGCCGGTGGCTGACCGCGATCGCCCCGCTCGCCGACGCGCTGACGAAGGGCTTCCTGGACTGGCTGCCCAAGGCCACCTATCCGATCCGTTACGGCGTGCACGCCAACAGCGCGTTTGGCCTGTCGGTCGCGCTGCCGCTCGCGGCCAGGCAGGCGCAGGCGGGTCGGCCGGAACTGGCGGCGGCGATCGAGGCCAAGGCGCTCGGGTGGTTCGCGGACGACACGGACTATCCGGGTGGGTACGAGCCGTCCGGGCACGACTTCCTGTCTCCCGCGCTGACCGAGGCAGAGCTGATGAGCAGGCTGCTCGCGCAGCCGGAGTTCGCCGACTGGCTGGCCGCGTTCCTGCCGGGGATCGCCGACGGCGAGCCGGCCCCGCTGTTCACCCCTGCGGTGGTCTCTGACGCCAGCGACGGGCAGATCGCGCATCTGCACGGCCTGAACGCCAGCCGCGCCTACTGCTGGCGGCGGATCGCGGAGAGCCTGCCAGACGGCGACGCCCGGATCACGCCAGCCCTCGCAGCGGCGCGCACGCACCTGGACGCCGCCCTGCCACACGTCATCGGCGACGACTACATGGTGGAACACTGGCTGGCCGCCTACGCGGTGCTGGCCCTGACCTAGGCGGGAAAGGCGATCAGGCCCTGTCCGGCCAGCCGGTAGCGCACCCCCGGTCGTTCTGCAGGAGGTGCCCATGCTCGTCGCCGAGCTTGTGCCGCTATGGCGTCGTCAGCAGATGATCGACGATGCGCCGCTGCGGCTACCACGTGGTTGGCGAAGAGGTCCGCGCGGCATCTCGACCTGAGGGATGTGCAGATCGCGTCCCGGCACGCCGATCCGCGCACCACGAACCGGCGCTTGGCGGGAACATGCTGCTCCCTTGCATCCAGCATCCACGCACATTGTCCGGGAGATCGGCCCGCGAGACCATCAACGGTGACAGTTGTCAGCAGACGGACGGTATCGGCGGCTGTGCTTGTTCTCGTCCTTGCACCGGCGCCACTAATCCGACGACACCGCCGTCTCCGTGGTGGGCCTTCGTGCAGCCGCCAGGCGCGACCCAGACCAGCGCTTATCACGGTGCCCCGGGATCCCGGCTGACCAGTGTGTCCGCGCCGGCGATCACCGCGACGTCCGCTCCAGCGGCTTCCTGGCTGGCAACTTCGCGTCGGCGGCCTGATGGGACGACTCGTGCACTTGCATGCTGGCCTGTCGGTCATCCTGGGGTTCATCGCGCTCGACTCGGTCCCCGCGATTTTCGCGCTAAGGGTCTGCGATGAATTAACGTCGTTTCTGGCCGTAGCCGCGATACGGTTTGTGATATGGGAGGGGCCGCGGAGACGCTAGGGA
>DASWGE010000161.1:0-4154 GCA_036393895.1 Streptosporangiaceae bacterium
TCCTCGCTCTTCGGGCCGAACCCGCGCAAGTCCCGCAGCTGCCCTTCGTCAATGGCGGCGGAGAGCTCGGTTACCGAGCTGATCCCGAGCTCGCGGTAGAGCTGGAACGCGCGCTTGGGGCCGAGCGCGGGTATCTTCGTCATCGCCCTGACGCCGTCGGGGACGCTGGCCCGCAGCTCCTCAAGCGCCGCGATCGTGCCCGTCCGCTGGTACTCGACGATCTTGGCGGCGATCGACGCACCCACACCCGGAATCTGGCGCAGCGTCACGGTGTCCAGCAGGTCGACATCACCGCTGTAGCCCGCGACGGACTTGGCCGCCTTCTCGTAGTTGCGCGCGCGGAACGGATCGCTGCCGGAGATCTGCAGCAGGTCGGCGTACTCCTGCAGCAGCGCAGCGACTATCTCGTTGGCCTGTGGCATGTCGGTGCCTCGAGCTGGCTTGCCCGGCCGCTAGGCGGCAGCGGCCAGAGCCGCCTCGATCTCGGCCCTGTGTTTGTCCGCGTGGCGGGCAGCGATGATCGCCAGCCTGCGCACCCGCATGTCGTCCAGATCAAGCTGGCCGGGCTCGAGCCCAGCGACTAGGGCGATCAGCGCGTCGCCGCTTGATTGCAGGTGCCCGGCGACATGGTCGGCGATGACGCCAATGGGCCGCGGGTCGCCGTCGACCGACGCCGCGCGCCAGTCACCATCGGTGCACCGCTGCACGAAGGTAAGGAGGCGCTGCCTCGCGGCGGCTATGGCTTGCGCATGAGCAGCCGGGCTTAGGTCCTCGGTCATGCCATCGAGCCTAATAGCCGCCGCCCTCGTGAACGCCGCCCTCGTCAACGTGGCGAGTATGACGGCCGCAGACCGGTCAAAACCTGCATGCATGAAACAATGACACTCGGTACGGGAAGCAGACAGGAGAAAACTAAATGACTGTGACCGAACAGGGCGCTGCGACCGTGGCCGGGCTTGCCGCCGGCGACACCATCGGGCAGGAACGACTCCGCCGCAAGCAAGAGCTCGCCGGGGCGTTTCGTATCTTCGGGCGATTCGGGTTCTCCGAGGGTGTCGCCGGCCACATCACGGCGCGCGATCCCGAGCATCATGACCGGTTCTGGGTCAATCCGTTCGGAATGAACTTCAGACAGATCAAGGTCTCGGACCTGATCCTGGTCGATCACGAGGGCAACGTGGTCGAGGGCGACCAGCCAGTGAACCGTGCCGCCTTCTGCATCCACTCGCAGGTGCACCTCGCCAGGCCCGACGTGATCGCGGCCGCGCACGCGCATTCGCTGCACGGTAAGGCGTTCTCCAGCCTGCGCATCCTGCTCGATCCGCTGACCCAGGACGCCTGCGCGTTCTTCGAAGATCACAGCCTGTACGAGGACTACCGGGGAATCGTCAACGATCTGGAGGAGGGCAAGCGGATCGGTGCCGCGCTCGGCAGCTTCAAGGCCGTGATCCTGGCGAACCACGGACTGCTGACGGTGGGTGAATCGGTCGCCGAGGCGGCGTGGTGGTTCGTCACCATGGAGCGGTCCTGCCAGGCTCAGTTGCTCGCGATGGCGGCTGGCACGCCGAAGCTGATCGACCGGGAGACCGCGCTGATCACGCGCGGCCAACTGGGCATCCCGATCGCCGGGCAGTTCCAGTTCCGGCCGCTGTGGGATCATATCGTCGCTACCGACCCCGACCTCTTCGACTGATTGGCCGCAGGTTTTGAACCAGCCGCTGGAGACATATCAAGAGACATATCAGGACGAGATCTACCTTAGCGGGCTTAGCGGCGATAAACCGATACTGCCCGCCAACCTGTCCGCGCTGGAAGATCTGGCCAGGCAGCGGATGCCGGCCGAATCGTTCGACTACATCTGCGGCGGCGCCGGCAGCGAGGACAGCGTCAGGGAGAACGCGGCGGCGTTCCGCCGCTGGCGGATCGTGCCCCGGATGCTCACCGATGTCAGCACGGCTTCGTATGCGAGCACGGTGCTCGGCACCGAGCTCGCGTCGCCGATCATGCTCGGCCCGGTCGGCGTGCTCAAGCTCGCCCATCCCGAGGGCGAGGTGGCGGTCGCCAGGGCAGCGGCGGCGGCGGGCGTGCCGATGATCTTGTCAACGGCCGCTTCCTGCACGATCGAGGATGTCGCCAAGGCCAATGGCGATGGCCAGCGGTGGTTCCAGCTGTACTGGCCGAAGGACAGGGACATCGCGGCCAGCTTCCTCAGCCGGGCCAGGGCGGCTGGCTTCAGCGTCCTGGTGCTGACCCTGGACACCAGGCTGCTCGGCTGGCGGCCCCGCGACCTGGACAAGGCGTTCCTGCCGTTCCTGCGCGGTATCGGTAACCAGAACTACTTCAGCGACCCGGCTTTCGTCGCGGGCCTGCCCGGCCCGGCGGCCGACCATCAGGACGCCGCCATCCTGCGCTGGACACAGATCTTCGGCGACCCGTCGATCACCTGGGAGGATTTGCCGTTCCTGCGCGATCACTGGGACGGGCCGATCGTGCTCAAGGGCATCCAGTCACCCGAGGACGGCAAGCGGGCCGCGGAGGCGGGAATGGACGGGATCGTGGTTTCGAACCACGGCGGCCGCCAGGTCGACGGCGGAGTCGCCGCGCTCGACGCCTTGCCGCCGATCGCCGCTGCCGTCGGGTCTCAGCTGACCGTCCTCTTCGACAGCGGGATCCGCTGCGGTGCCGACGTGCTCAAGGCCATCGCGCTCGGCGCCCGCGCGGTCCTGATCGCGCGCCCGTACGCGTACGCGCTCGGGCTGGCCGGCGAGCAGGGCGTCCGCCACGTGCTGCGCGCACTGCGCCAGGACTTCGAGCTGACGACGCAGCTGTCCGGCTTTGCCAGCCTGGCCGACCTCAACCCGGACGCCCTGATCCGCACCCCCTGACCGGGCTGGCCAGGGCCGGGCTCAGAGACCATCGACGTTGATGACGATGGCTTCCTGGGTGGAGCGGGCGATGACGACGATGGCGTCGGTGTCCGCCGACGGGTTCTCTTCCCTGTGGGGTACGCGCGGCGGCACCCAGACGTAGTCGCCTGGCTTGGTGTCCAGCCGGACGTGGTCGCCGTTGCCTGGGTCGCGGAAGACGAAGACCGGGTGGCCGGTGACCACGTAGATTCCGGTCTCCGAGTCGCCGTGGTGGTGGTCGCCCGACGAGACCCCAGCCGGCAGGATGGTCTGGCCCATCCACAGCGTCTGGGCGCCGACGAGGTCGCCGGAGATGGCCGCGGTCCGGATCATGCCAGCTGTCTGCGCGGTCGAGTTGGACAGCTCAGCGCCCCGGATCAGCCGCAGGCCGGACCTCGACGCCGGCCCGCGGTCAGGCATTCTCGGCGGGCTCCAGGGTCAGCGAGACCGAGTTGATGCACCACCGCTGATCGGTCGGGATGTCGTAACCTTCGCCCTCGAACACATGCCCCAGGTGCGAGCCGCAGTTGGCACACCGCACTTCGGTCCTGACCCCTCCCAGGGAGCGGTCCTCGAGCAGGACGACTGCGTCACCCTCTTTGGGCTGGTAGAAGCTCGGCCAGCCACAGTGCGACTCGAACTTGGCGTCCGAGCTGAACAGCTCAGCGCCGCATGCCCGGCAGTGGTAGACGCCGCGAGTCTTGGTGTCCGTGTACTCGCCGGTGAACGGCGCCTCCGTGCCTGCCTGGCGCAGGACGTGGAATTCCTCGGGCGTCAGCCGCGTGCGCCATTCGTCCTCGGAGTGCTGCACATTAGCCATGACAACGAGACTACCGGCCAGCGACATGGCGGCCCACCGGGCGCGGTTGGTGGCCCGACGCGACCAGGTCATGCCGTAGGGGTGCCGCCTGCGGCG
The DNA here is from genome assembly GCA_036393895.1 of Streptosporangiaceae bacterium. Lineage (GTDB taxonomy): Bacteria > Actinomycetota > Actinomycetes > Streptosporangiales > Streptosporangiaceae > Chersky-822. The sequence goes on from DASWGE010000161.1 coordinate 3,823, forward strand.
CCATCCGCCGGCGGAGCAGCCTGACTAGGGGTGGGACCCGCTCCGGGGGCCGGGGTGGCCGGCGCGGCGCGGGTGGCCGGGGCGGTCGCGGTGGCCGTCACGGTCGGGGCCGCCAGGCCTGGCCTGCGGGCCAGGGGCCCTTCCAGGACATCGTCGGGATTCAGGTACGCGAACGCGATGGCGGCGACCGCCGCTCCGAGCAGGTTGCCGATCAGGTAGATGTAGAAGTTGCCCCAGTTCAGCACCCCCATGAGCATGGCGCCGAACGCGACTGCCGGGTTGAAGGCGGCGCCGCTGATGTTGCCGACCGCGAACGCGCCGGTAGCGACCGT
>DASWGE010000162.1:0-8199 GCA_036393895.1 Streptosporangiaceae bacterium
GGCCTCCAGATCCGGCCAGACACAGTAGCTGCGCTCGGCGAGCACGCCCGCGCGTTCGTTAAGGACCTCGTAAAGAATCTGGATCCCCTGGTTGGGCACCCCTACCTCGTACGCGTCCGGGTACATCAGCGCCCAGCGCACGTCGACAGCATCCCAGTCCTTAATGACGCTGTTGAGTTCCCCGCCGACGTACTGGATCGGCTTACGGATCAGCGGGAGCAGCGACTCAAGCCGGGGGTAGACCGACTGTATAGGCATCGCTACAGCTTACCGACCGCCAATGCCCGCCTGCCGCTGGCGACGGGCACGGAAGATCGAGCAACCGGTCAAGGGCTGCTAACATACGCTACATTCTAGGTCGCAACAGTAGGCATTCCTGCGGGTCGGAGCGGTGGGAAGCAACGGCCCCGCAGACGAGGAACGGACGTCGATGCACCTGAATCCCTACATGATCATCGGCAGCGCCGTTGTCGGCCTGCTTGTTGGTCTGACCGGCGCGGGCGGCGGCGCGCTGATGACCCCGATGCTGATCCTGCTCTTCAGGGTCACTCCGACGGCGGCCATCTCGAGCGACCTGGTCGCGGCAGTGCTGATGCGGCCCTTCGGAGCTGCCGTGCACCTGCGCAAGGGCACGGTCAACATGCGCTTGGTCGGCCTGATGGTGATCGGATCCGTGCCGATGGCATTCCTCGGCTCGTACCTGCTGCACCTGCTCGGCAGCGGCGGCGCGGCTGACCAGACGCATGTCGAGATCGCGCTGGGGAGCGCGCTTCTCGTGGGCGCCGCCGCGATGGTCATACGCTACGTGCTTGACCGGCGCTCCGGCCAGCAACGTCTCGGCACGATCACGGACGTCGTCGCGCGACCTATCCCCACGATCGCGATCGGCATCGTAGGCGGCCTGATCGTCGGGCTGACGTCGGTCGGCTCCGGCTCGCTGATGATCGTGCTGCTGCTCTTCGTCTATCCGCTGATCGGCGCCAACCAGCTGGTCGGCACCGACCTGACCCAGGCCGTTCCGCTTACGGCGGCGGCCGCTCTCGGGGCCCTGACCTTCGGCCATGTTGTTTTCGCCGTGACCGCCTCCGTCGCGATCGGCAGCGTCCCCGCAGTCCTGGTCGGCTCCTTCTTGTCCTCCCGCGCCCCTGACCGCTACATCAGGCCGGTCATCACGTACGTGATCTTCGCGTCCGGCCTGAAATATGTCGGTGTCCCTACGACGCCCCTCGGCATCACGCTGGCTGCGGTAGCCGTCGGCGGGCTGAGCTTCTGGTTGGTTCGTGCTCAGCCATGGCGCCGCGGCCTGCCCGCGGCGCGGGCCGCCGTCGCGGCGCGGCCCGATGGCCAGGCTCAGGTGCCCGCTCCGGTCACCGTGCCGCTCAATGAGGCGGCGGTACCCCGCGAGAGCCAGGGCCCGCCCGGCAGAGGCCTCGACTAGTCCGCACCACGTGTATGGGTGATCCACGGGAGTGGCTCTTTCCGGAGTGATGTCTCTGGGTAGGCGCTCCAAAAGAGCCACAGCTATGGCCCATCGACGTTCAAAGAAGACGGTCGATGGGCCATAGCTGTTCAATGAGGGCGGGGCAAGGGCTCCCGGGCTGGCGGGACGAGCGAACCGTCCTGAATCCTCAGCTCGCGAACACGTTGCGTGGCCGGCGAACGGACTGCAGCAGACCCACCGCGATCATGTCGGCAAACATCGCCGAGCCGCCGTACGACACGAACGGAAGCGGCAAGCCGGTCACTGGCATGATGCCCATGGTCATCCCGATATTGACGAACGCCTGGCCAGCGAACCAGATCGCGATACCCGCGGCGACCAGCATCCCGAACTGATCCTCAGCGCGCGCCGCTATCCGCAGCGCGCAGGTCAGAAGCAGCCCGAGCAGCCCGATAACCAGGAGCGAGCCGACGAAGCCAAGCTCATTGCCGGCCACGGCGAAGATGAAGTCGGTGTGCTGCTCGGGTACGAAATTTCCGGCGATGATCGGACTGTGGAACAGGCCGGTGCCGTGCAGGCCGCCTGACCCGATCGCCATCTTCGACTGAGCGGCGCTGTAGCCCGTGCCCAGCGGGTCGGCCGATGGGTTGATGAACGATGTCAGCCGGCCCACCTGGTACGCCTTGAGCAGATGCAGCTTCGCGACCGCGGCGACCACGAGCGCGGTAGCGGCGGTCATGCCGACCATCCACCAGAGCCTGACGCCGGACAGCGCGATCAGCCCCCCGACGATCACCACGAGCACGATCATCACGCCTAGGTCGGGCTCGGCGGCCACAAGCAGGATCGGGAGCGCGGCGAGCCCGAGCGTGCGGGCGATGGCCCGCGCCCCCGGCCTCTCACCGGAACGCAGACCCGACAGAAGCATCGCGCTGATCACGATCACGGACAACTTGGCGAACTCCGATGGCTCGACCTGGAAGCCCGCGCCGATCGAGATCCACGCTCTGGCGCCGTTGACGATGCTGCCCAGCGGGGTGAGAACCGCAAGCAGGCCGAGGCAGGACAGCCCGTACACGATCGGCGCGTACAGCCTGATCTGCCGGGTACTCAGGGAGCTGACTATCAGCATCAGGACGAGCCCGAGCGCGATGTCGAGCACTTGCTTCAGCAAGAACTCATCCGGGTTGGAGCCCTGCCCGATCAGCATCGGCTGGGTGGCCGACCAGATCAGGAGCGTGCCCAGCAGGGTCAGCGCGAGCACGACGGCCAGCAACAGCCAGTCGGCATGCCTCAGTGCCGAATCGCGGCTCGCCGCCCGCGCTGCGAGCCGCCTGAAGGCAGCCCAGGCCGGGTTGCCATGGCTGCGCGACGGGCTGCTTACCCAGCTCACCGATGCCTCTTCCGGTGCCCGGCCTGCGCCACCTTGGCGGCCGCCCGGTGCGCCGGTGGACCGAACCCAGGCGGCGGCACCATCTGGCCGACCTGGTTCAGATGCGGCAGGCCAGGCAGCACACCGCCAGGCAGCGCTGCGGTGTGCCCTTCCAGGCCATAGATGCTGTCCCAGATCTGGCGGGCGGCTGGACCTGCGACATCCGCGCCGAAACCGGCATTGGGGATCACCACGACCACCACGTACTTAGGGTCATCGCACGGCGCGAAGGAGGCGAATACCGACGTCGCCTGGTTACCTACGACCTCAGCAGTACCGGTCTTGGCAGCCACGCAGACGCGGCTGAGCGGGAAGCCCCCGAAGGTGCCGGCCGCGGTTCCGCCTGTCACCACCCCGGCGAGTGCGTGCCTGATGTACGCGAGCGTCGACTTCGCCACGGGCAGATGCCCGGTGACCGGCGGCGTGATCTTCCGCACCGTCTTACCGTCCGCGCTGATCAGTGCCTCACCGACGCGCGGGCTGTAGAGCGTGCCGCCGTTGGCGAGCGCTGCGAAGGCGCGGGCTAGCTGCAACGGAGTCACCGAGACATATCCCTGGCCGATCGAGGCGATCACCGACTGGCCCGCCGTCCAGTCATTGCCTGAGCGGCAGTTCTCCCACTCGACCTGCTGGATGAAGTTGCCGTGCTCTTTGCCGTACTTGCACCAGTTCTGGCCTTGATGTGCATTGTCCTTCCACAGCCAGTACAGCCAGGCGCGAGTCGGCACGCTGCCCGGGCTCTCCGGAACGTCGATGCCGGTCGGCCGGCCAAAGCCCCAGGCGAGCTGCATTGCCTGCATCTCCTGCACGGGCGCGCGCGCCGTCGTCACGTTGTTAGCCTCCGGATTGTCCTTCAGGTAGATGTGGTAGGCGAGGTTGTAGAAGACGGTGTCGCAGGATTGCACTAGTGCGGTGTAGAAGCTCATAGGGCCCGCCGACGGCCTTCCGTCGTTGCCATAGGTCCGGGAGCCGATCGTCACCTGCGCCGGACACTGATAGGTGCCGTCCAGCGGGTACCCAGCGGCAACCGCCGCGGCGACCGAGGTCACCTTCCAGGTCGATCCTGGCGCGTATTGGCCCTGAGTGGCCCGGTTCAGTACCGGCGTCCCGTCGGCCGTGCCGAACAGGTGCCGGAACTCGGCCTCCGTGATCCCGCCCGCCCAGATTTCCGGGTTGTAAGTGGGATAGCTGGCCAGGGCCAGAACCCGCCCCGTGGTCGTCATCACCACCGCGGCGCCGCCGCTTTGGCTGACCGGGTTTCCTACGGACTGAACTGCGGAGGCGAGCGCCGCCTGAGTGTCCTGCTGCAGAGCGGAATTGATGCTGGTGACCAGGTAGTCACCCGGTTGCGGCCTGACCGCGCTGAGGGTGGCTGTCACCTGCCCGGCCGCATTGACCGTGAACTTGTTAACGGCCGGCCTGCCGCGCAGCTGAGGGTCGTACTGCAGCTCGAGGCCGGCCTGGCCGGCGAGGTAGTCGCTGGTGAACCCGGTCGCGGGCAGGCCTTGCTGCTTGAGCTCGGTCGCCGTGATGGGCGCCAGGTATCCAAGGGTCTGGGCCAGGCTGGTCGCGATCGGCTGGTGATAGTGAGTCACTGGCTGGACGGCGGCAGTGACGCCGGGGTACAGCCGCTGGTTCTCGAGCACTTGGAGCGCGACCTTAGGCGTGACGTTCTGGGCGACAGGGATCGGCTGGTATGGCGAGCCTGGCCAGCACGGCTGGCTCACACCCACCGCGCACAGGCGGACTTGCTGGAGCAGCCGGTGCTTCCTGATGTGCAGCAGACTGGCCAGGCGGCCTAGGACGGCGGCCCCGCTATCGGCCTGCTGCCACAGCGTCGGCATGCTGACCGAGACGACCAGGGCCGAGCGGCTGTTTACGATCGGGCTGCCGAGGTCATCGACGATCGGGCCGCGCACCGACGGTTGGATCACTTCCCTGATCCGTTCCGACGTGGCCTGCGCCACGTACTGGCTGCCCGTCTTGACTTGCAGATACCAAACCCTCGTGGCCAGTCCGAGCAGCAGCGCCGCGACGACCAGGTACAGAACGAACAACCGCCGTCGCGAGGCCGGGATCATCGCAAACCACTCATTCGGCTGCTCCCTATCCGCCAGACCGCCGACCGGTCTCCTGCCCGCCTCATCCACGGCAGCCGGGGAAGCAAGCCGTGCCTGGCGCTCATCCGTGCGGTCTTGGGCTGTCGTGGCCGCGAGGGATGACGACCGGACGTGCTACGCGCGAATCTTGGCTGCCTGCGCTTGCGGCCGGAACGGGCGATCCTGCCGCCGTGGAAACCGGCGCCGAATTGATCTATGCCGCGGTAACCACTGCCATGCGGGCCAGGAACCGAGGAGCCCGGCCCGGCCTGGCCCGGCCCAGTACCCGCGCGAGCAGCGGATCCGAGGGTTGCCGACCGGAAGGCGATCCTCGGCGCCGGCCGCCTGGCGGCCCGGCCCGCCCCCGGCAACCCCCCGGTCCCGAACGCGATCCTCGGCGCCGGCCGCCCGGCGGCCCGGCCCGCCCCCGGCAACCCCCCCGTACCGAACGCGATCCTCGGCACCGGCCGCCCGCCGGCCCGGCCCGCCCCCGGCAACCCCCCGGTCCCGAACGCGATTCTGGGCACGTCAGGCCCGAGGACCCCGTTCACCGCGATCCGGTTCAGGCCACCCAGGTCGTTGGCCGCCGCCGCGAACCCGGTCACCCAGGGACGGCGGCCTACGGCCCGCGCGCGCTTGCGCTGCTCGTCAGCGAGTCCCAGGTGAATCGCGCGGCCTGGCCATGCCTGGCCGGCCTGACCCGGGCGCGGGACCGCGACGGCCGAGCCGGCCACGCCGCCAACGGGCCGCAGCCTCGCCAGGCCGCTGGCCGAGGGCGGCACGAGCGGCGCGGTGGGCATGAGCCCAGGCGGGCGCCGGCCTACCCAGACCGCCCCCTTCCGCGGGCTGGCCCCGGTCAGCATCGCGGTCAGCCTGGCCTGCTCGCGACGAGCGCGACGGGACCTGGCCGGCCCGCCCAGCCAGCCGACCGCGCCTATCGCCGGTGCGGCTTCGGCCACGTCACCGACCAGCCAGCGGCCGGTAGCGGCGGCCAGGCTCTCGCCGCCCGCAGGCCGGCGCCGTCCGCCCCGCGGCATGCCAGCCATCCCGGCGACATTGACCCCGCCCATTCCGGCTGTTGCGGCCCTGGCGGCGACGGTTGCCGGGGCCGCGCTCCCGCCGGTCTCGGGCACGGGCGAGTCATCCGCAGGGCCGACGGTTATCCCGAGCGCGAGCGCGAGGCGCACCGACCCGAATAGCACGAGCGGGCTGAGCGCGATGTCGAGAAGGACGGACGACGGCAGCACGCGAGCGACCGCCGCCCAGTTAACGTCGGGCGTATCGAGCATGAGCGCGATACCTGCCGCCAACGCTTCACCCAGCGCTGCCATGGCGGCCGCGGCAGCGAGCGCGAGCAAGACCGAGTGCCGCACAGTGAAACGCAGCCTGCCCGCGCCATAACCCACCAGGCAGAGCACGAGCGCGTACTGGCCAACAAGCTGACTGGCCGGCGGGGCAAGGTCGAGCGCCAGACCGGCGCAGAACCCGGCGATCAGGCCGGCAGCCGGACCCCCGATCATCCCGAACGCGATCACACAGAGAAGTACCAGGTCCGGCGTCGCACCACCCGGCAGCGCCAGCCCGTTCACGATCGTGAGCTGGACCAGGAGGACGGCCGTCAGCGCGGTCGCCGCGACTAGCTTGCGCTTCATCTCCGCACCCGTGATCCGCGAACCATCGCCGCCCTACCTGTGCCGCGGCCCTGGCGAGCCGGCCGCCGCCTGCCCCGGCCGCGGCGGGACCGACCCCGAGGCCGATGGGCTCGGCTGGCCGGCCCGGCCGTGCCTAGACCCGGCGCCACCAGAGCGGACGCTGGACGGCGCAGGCCTGGGCGGCGGCGGCAGCACCGAGTATCTCGGGTCGAGCCGTGGCGGCGAGACCACGATCCCGACCACATCGAGCCTGGTGAACTGGGCGAACGGGCGCACCAGGGCCTGACCGGTCAGGGCGCCTGCCTTTTTGCGCACCGAGACGATCTCCCCGACAGGAACGCCGGGCACGAAGGGCCTTTCGCGGACCGACCCCGCGGTCACCAGCTGCGTACCGACCTTGAGAGCCGTGCTGTCCAGCACCTGGAGCGTGAGCAGCGAACCCCCGGAGCTGCCGCGGCCCTGCCCCGTAACCCAGCCGATCTGGCCGCCGGGCGCCAGCCGCACGCCGACCACCGACCTTGCGTCGCTGGCCACCAGCACGGTGCACGTCCTGCCGCTCACGCTAAGGACTTGGCCGACTAGACCGTTGCCGTCGACTACGGTTTGCTGGGGCCTGATGCCGTCCGCGCGCCCGACGTCCAGCGTCAAGGTCTGCTGGTAGCCCTGTCCGAAGGCAATCACCGACGCGGGCATCACCCGGTAGCCGCCGCGTCCCGCTAGCTGAAGCAGTCTGCTCAGCTCGCGGTACTGCGACTGGTCCAAGGTGGCGGCGCTCAGCTCCGCCCGCATCCTGATCAGCTGCTGCTGCATGGCCGCCTGTGAGGCGTTGCCCGTTCCCGACGCGCCAGCGCCGAAGAAACGGCCGACCGGTTTGGTCACCGAAGCGATAGCGCGCTCCGCGCCGCCGAGGACCGTGCCAGCGGTCTTGCGCAGCGTCGTGATCACCGACGACGAACCGTTCTGGTAGTCGATCGCGATCAGGGCAAGCGCGGCGACCAATGCCATGGCCAGGAGCAGCCTGGTGCGTCGGGTGTCCCGCACGTCGACGCCCCCGGCTCAGCGGCGCGACTCGGGTACAAGCACCTGCCGCAGAGTGTCGAAGTCCTCCACGCACTTGCCCGTACCGAGCGCGACCGAGTCGAGCGGTTTGTCGGCGACATGGACCGGCATCCCGGTGTCCTCGCGCAGCCGCTCGTCCAGGCCGCGCAGGAGGGCGCCGCCGCCAGTCAAAGCGATGCCGCGGTCCATCACGTCGCCCGCGAGCTCAGGCGGGCACTTGTCGAGCGTGGTCCTGACCGCGTCGACGATCACCACGAGCGGCTCGGCGATCGCGTTCCTGACCTCAGCGGCCGAGATCACGACTGTCTTGGGCAGGCCACTGATCAGGTCCCTGCCGCGGATCTCCGCGCTTGGCTCGTTGTCCGCCGGATAGGCAGAGCCGAGCGCCATCTTGATCTCCTCGGCGGTCCGCTCGCCGAGCGTCAGCGAGTACTCCTTCTTACCGAAGTTGATGATCGCCTGATCGAGCTCGTCGCCGCCTACCCTGATCGACTGAGCCGTCACGATGCCGCCCAG
>DASWGE010000163.1:0-5427 GCA_036393895.1 Streptosporangiaceae bacterium
TGCAGCCCTTCAGACACATTTGATCGAGGAGCACGGGGCAGATCCGGAGCGCGCAGCTGCGCGGAGTCCATCCACTAACTCGCTTAAGCTCCTGCGCCAGGCTCGCGAGCGCCTCGGCCAGGGACTCCGAGCGATCGAGGCTGACAACATCGCCGAGTCCGACGAGATCTCGCTGCGCAACCCTTGATCTCGCTGCCGCTCCATTTACTAGCGGTTCGCCTGCCGCCGACGGTGCTTCATCCCGGAGTGGGCGAGGCATGGCAGCGGGCGCCGCCGAGGTGGTGCACGTGCTGAGAGCCGTACTGCGACGCTCGGCAGCGATGACGATCCAAAGTACAGGGAGGCGGTCAGCATCGCGCCCGATTTCAACCCAGTCTCGATATCGGTTTGGGACGCGATAATGGCGGCTGCTGCGAGCTGTTGCTGTTCGCCATGAGAATGGCTTAACCTCGGGTCACAGCGCAATACGTCACCGATTCCGCACATATGCGACGGCGCAGGTCGCGTTACCTAACTGCCCAGGACCTCGGCGGTCCTCATCCGATCTATGTGTGAGCCGAGGCGGGCATGACAGTCATAATCTCAGAGCATGTCTCTGCGGAGTCCGAGCGGGATCCACCCATTCCGGCAGACCGGACGCCTGCGGTTCTAGGTGGGATGGATGACCTGCAGCTGCTGGCCATCGTTGGCTCGGAGCCGCGTGGCAGCGAGCGGCGCGCTGCGGCATGCGAGGTGCTCGTGGGCCGCTACCGCGGCATGGTATGGTCCTGCGCGCAGCGGTACTGCCGCAGCCCGGAGCCTGCCGAGGACCTGCTGCAGGCGGGATATATCGGCCTGATGAAGGCAATCAACAACTTCGATCCCACCTTCGGCCGCAGCCTGGCCGCCTACGCGCAGCCATGCGTGGCCGGCGAGATCAAGCGGCACTTCCGGGACACGCGCTGGCAGATTCACGTCCAGCGCCCGGCGAAGGAGCTCGCCATGGAACTCCGCGTCGTGATCGGGCAGCTGACCCAGGAGCTCGGCCGGACTCCGTCCGAGCCTGACCTGGCCCGGTACCTGGCGGTCAGCGCCGCGAACCTGCGCGAGGCGCGGCTGGCGGAGCTGGCACTCCGGCCCTACTCACTGGACGAGCCGCTGTCCGGTCAGCCCGGCGCGGCCAGCCTGGCCGACCGCCTCGGCGGTGAGGACCCGCGGATCGACCACATCCTCAGCATGGCGGCCCTCGCCACGCACTGGGGCGAGCTCCCCGGCGCGAGCAGCAGATCCTGCTCCTGCGCTTCCGCGGCGGCATGACCCAGGCCCAGATCGGCCAGCAGCTCGGCATCTCCCAGATGCACGTCGGCCGGCTGCTCGCCCACCCGCTCGGCTACCTCCGCCCCCGCCTGCTCGGCTAGGGCGACTGCGCTGATGGCGGCTATTACGGAGCCTGCGAATCAGGGGACGAACGCCTGTGAAGTACCGGTGGTGCAGGCCGCGTGGCGGCTTCCGTTCGAGCGAGCAGGTGATCGTGCTCGCCGGCAGGCTGCGGGCGGTCCTGGAACACACCCGGGGATCGCCGGGCTCGGACCACACTCTCTGGCCCTGGCCGAGGCATTTCTTGAAGCTTGCAGCCAGCCGGCCCGCCTGACCGGCGGACCGCCCTGACCTTCTCGCTGATCTACGACTACACCGTCGGCTTCGCGCTCAGTGACCGCGGCACGGTCAACGAACAGCCCGTGCAGGATGCAGCGATCAGGCTCCGCCTGCATAAGTTCCTCAGATCGTTGCCGCCCGGCCAGTTTCCCGCGCTGGTTGCCATCGGCGAGCACGTCTGGGCCGATAACCGCGACGAGCGATTTATCGCCAGCGTTCAGACGCTGCTCGGCGGGATCGAAGCAGCCCAACGCCCGGCTGGCCAGTGACCTTTGGAAGGTCTGGACCCGAGGGCCGTATGGCCATCCCGTAGTCGCCTGAGGGGATGTACCGTTGAGGCAAATCGTCTGGCTCGGCTGGTCAGTTGACGCGGCTGGCCTAGCGGCAGCCGCTCTGGACCCTGGCGGCGCATTCGTAGCTCAGCTATCGATGTGCCTTCAGGAGTTCCCGGTGCAAATCAGCGACCCAGAGATTGCCGTGCTCGGGCGGCAGTCACCATCGGCGGAGTCTGCGCTCGCGCGGCCTGGCGGCAGCGAGTATGCCGAGCTATCAAGACTGGTCCGGGAAGCAGGATTGCTTCATCGGCGCACGCTCTACTACACGTGGAAGATCGTCGTTACCGTCGGAGCGCTGGCAGGCGGATGGGCGGCCTTCGTGGTCGTGGGCAACTCGTGGTGGACGCTGGCAGTCGCTGGGCCTCTGGCGGTGTTGTTCACCCAGGTGGGCTTTCTGGGCCATGATGCCGGGCACCGCCAGATCTTTGGCTCCCGGCGATCCAGCTACATCGCCGGTGTCCTGCTGGGCAACCTTGGCATCGGGCTGAGCTACGGCTGGTGGGTCGCTAAGCATAACCGGCACCATGCTCACCCCAACACCGAAGGCGCGGACCCTGACATCGCAACCGGCGCGCTCATTTTCACCGCCACTCAGGTGAATGCCCCCCGAGGCGTTGTCCGGCTCATCCGGCGTTACCAGGCATACCTGTTTTTCCCGATGCTACTGCTCGAGGGTGTTAACCTGCACGTCGCGAGTGTCCGCGCACTGGCCGGCCGGACATCGCGGCACCGTCGGACCGAAGCGGCTTTGCTTGCCGCTCATTTCGCCAGTTACCTCGCCCTTGTGGTGGTGGTACTGGGACCCGGTTTGAAGGCTGTGGCGTTTGTCATGGTGCAGCAGGGCCTCTTCGGCCTTTATCTGGGCTGCTCCTTCGCTCCCAACCACAAGGGCATGCCTGTCCTGACCGCCACCGACCGGAGTGACTTCCTACGCCGCCAGGTACTCACCTCGCGCAATATCCGCGGTGGTCGGCTGACCGACTTGGCGCTGGGTGGCCTGAACTACCAGATCGAGCACCACCTGTTCCCTTCGGCGCCCCGGCCAAGCCTTCGCCGCTGCCAACCCCTGATCAGGGCATTCTGCCAGGAGCGCGGACTGACTTACTGTCAGACCAGCTTGGCGGGCTCGTTCGCTAGCGTCCTGGGCCACCTCAACAGCGTTGGCAGGCCAGGCGCTGCCCATCGGGCGGCCGCCGGAACTGCGCCCTGATCGCTCATACAGGAAGACCGCTCGCTGAATGTAGCCGCATTGGTGTGACGTCGGCGGATCGGCGGCCGGGCCGAGACCCCGCGCTGCGGGCAAGGATGGACAGCAGGCTTATATTCGGGTGCACGCGGCAGCAGGTGGCCGTAAGGCAGAGGCTGGCCTGGGTGGCCAGGCCGCCGGGATGCTGACCGAGCAGCTGGGGGCCCGCATTGCCGAGGCTCTGCTGCGGTTGCGGGCCTATGCTTATGCGCATGACCGGGGCTGTCCGATGTGGCCGGCGATATGGTGGCACGCCGGCTGTAGCTGAGCGCTGACCTGGACCTTGCCGCTGATGGTGACGCATGAGGCAGTCGCCGCGTGCCGGTCGGCGCGCCTGCTGTCCTGGGTTCCCACGACGGATCTTGCTGTAGTTGCTGAGAGGGTGAGCGGGTTGGACCGAGAGCTGCTGTCGGAGACGTTCGTCGAGCTAACTGACACGATGGTCGCCGACTTTGACGTGATCGACTTCCTGCACGTGCTGACGGACCGGAGCGTCAAGCTCCTAGACGTGTCCGCGGCCGGGCTGCTCCTGGCTGATCCGCGCGGCGAGCTGCGCGTCGTGGCTGCCTCGAGTGAGGCTGCCCGGTTGCTGGAGCTATTCCAGCTGCAGAACGACCAGGGTCCGTGCCTGGACTGCTTCCGGGCCGGCCAGCCTATCTCGGCGGCGGACCTGGACGCCGAGGCGCAGCGCTGGCCGCGGTTCGCGGCCGCTGCCCGGCAGGCCGGGTTCGCGGCCGTGCAGGCGCTGCCGATGCGGCTGCGCGATCAGGTGATCGGCGCGCTGAACCTGTTCCGCGGCAGCGCGGGCGCCTTTGACGCCGCCGACGTGCGCGTCGGGCAGGCGCTGGCCGACGTTGCCACGATCAGCCTGCTGCATGAGCGCAGCCTGCGGCACAGTGACGTCCTGAACGAACAGCTGCAGACCGCGCTGAACAGCCGGGTCGTCATCGAGCAGGCCAAGGGCAAACTCGCCGAGCGGCTCGGGCTGGATATGGAACAGGCATTCGCGCTGCTGCGCGATTACGCCAGGAACCGCAACCTGCGCCTGGCTGATCTGGCCCAGGCCTTCATCGACGGGACCCAGACCGTGGCCGACCAGACCGCGGCTGCCCTGCCGCGCACCGCCGCCCACAGCGGCCAGCCACACCGCCAGCCCCGACCGGGACCACGGCCCGCGTCGCCACGCAACAGGCCGCCTGCGCCCGAGCAACTTTCATAGCGGGAGTGCCTCGGTCTGGCAGTGAGCCACCCCCGCTATCCCCTGGCCTGGATGGCGGTTCCGTCGTAGTCGGCAAGGACGGGAGCGAGGCCGCGCTGTTCGCCCTGACAGCAGAATCACCGTCCTGGCTCAACCTGCGCGTCGCAGGCGTCATCTTGATCCTCGCGGGCGTACTCGGCCTGGCGATACCCGGAGTGGCGCGTGCCCGTGGAGCGCGGTTCCGCCGCTGGGTTGAGCCCATGCTGCCCGAGCCCGACCAGTCACCAGCCGACCCGGAGAAGGACCTGATCCGCAGGCCTGGCGCCAACGGCGACAGTCCGACGCTGGCTGACGCCATCCTCAGCCACGAGCATGACCCGCCGATCTAAGACGCGATCCGGGCGAGCGGTGATGATCGTCCCCGGGCGCGGTCTTACGCGCCAGACGTCACCACAGGCCGCATCCGCTGCCGGGCCGAGCCGGCCAACTGTCTGTAGCTGCAGTAAGTGATGCCGTGTATTTCGTCGGCGCACCACGGGACGTAGCAGGGCTTAGCCTGGGAGTGATTGCGCGGTCGCGGAAGGAGAGCGAGCGGCGGCTCGCGATTCATCCGCTGCACATCAAGCGGATCGCCGCTGACCTTCGGGATCGCATCTACCTTGAGCGTGGTTACGGTGAGCGTTTCGGCGTGCCCGACGAGCATCATTCCCGGCAGTCTCATCGTGGACGTGTCCTGTGACGAGGGCATGGGATTCAGCTGGGCTCGCCCGACATCCTTCGCTGAGCCGATGCTCACGGTCGGCAATGACGTTCACTACTACGGCGTGGACCACAGCCCGTCGTACTTGTGGGACTCGGCCACCTGGGAGATCAGCGAGGCCCTGCTGCCCCACCTGCGCCCGGTACTGGCCGGCCCCCAGACGTGGGACGCGAACGCGACCGTCCGACGGGCGATCGAGATCCGAGGCGGTGTTATCCAGAACCCGCGCATCCTGTCCTTCCAGCACCGCTCG
>DASWGE010000164.1:0-6683 GCA_036393895.1 Streptosporangiaceae bacterium
GTCCGAATAGGCGTCCAGCGCCCCAACCACGTCGGTCCGGTCGAGTCCAAGATCGAGGGCGAAGTGGTTCCTTGTCCCGGCCGGGATGCAGACGTACACGACCTGGTGCCGTGCGGCGACCGAGGCGACCGCAGCCTGGGAGCCATCTCCGCCGGCCATTCCGATGGCACGAGCACCCGAGGCGACGGCCTCCTCGGCCAGCGCGATCAGGTCATCGCCAGGCCGCAGGACTACCGGCCGGATGCCGCGCCCTGCGCACTCGCCAGCCAGGTTGAAGCGACCCGCCTTGCCGCCGCCGGACTTGAGGTTCATGATCAGGACCGGCGCCGTCGCACTCGATCCCGGGATCGACCCGGGGGTACCAGGGTGGATCCCCGGATCGACCCGAGAGCTCACCCCCCGACGCTTCGGCAGCTGCTTAGCCGCCGGCCGCCCGGCCCGCTCGCGAACGGCCCGATCGGTGGAGCGGATCGCCTTGGGGGTGCGACGCAGCGCGTACCGGGCCGAGATCACGGAGATCAGGCCGAGCCCGGCGACGGCGACCACGATCCAGACGCTGATCACTGCGAGCACCAACCCGGCCACAATCGCCCCGAGCGCGATCACCGCGGCGAGCATGGCCAGGATCCTGATCAGCCCGCGTCGCGCCACCATGTACCAGCAGGCTGTGACGCACGCGAGCAGGCCGGCCAGGGCAAGGGTGAACGCGCCGATCCGCAGAGCCATGTTCAGCGCGAGCAGCAGCAGTGCCGCTGCCAGCGAAACTAGCGCGACGACCGCGCTGACCCGCTCTGAGAGCGACGCTCGCGGCGCATCATCCGGTGCGCGGCTCTCCCGCGCGCTCGTGCTCACCAACTGCGGACCCCCGCCCTCTGCTGCCCAGCGCAGCCGCCCAGCCCTACCGCCGAGCTGCTCTGCCGCCAAGCCCTGATACGTCACTCCGACTGAGAACTGCCCTGTTCACGGTGTTAGCATGCGCCGGTGGCGGCAACCGCATCCGGCCGCGATCCCATAGCGGCCGGCGCAACGGACTCACGGGCAGATTCTGCCGGAACGCCGGCCGACGCCGTCGCCGACCTGCTCGCCGAGGCGCTGCGGACGCGCGGCGGCGCGGCCCGGCAGCGCCTGGCCGACATGCTGCATCAGCTCGGGGCGATCGACCGGGCGGTCTATGCCGCCGTGGCCAGCGTTCCCGCACCTGCGCTTGACCGGGCGATGCGCCAGTTGTCGAGGTCGGCCGACCGGTCGCGGCTCTGGCTCGGCATCGCCGGGGCGCTCGCGCTGACTGGCCCGGCCGGCCGGCGTTCGGCCAGCCGCGGAGTCCTCGCCATCGCCGTCACATCCGCGCTGGTGAACCTGGGCGTTAAGACGCTCTCAGGCCGCCGCAGGCCCGACCGCTCGGGAGCGGGAGTTCCTGGCGCGAGGCAGGTCAGGATGCCCACGTCGTCGTCATTCCCGTCCGGGCATTCGGCCTCAGCGTTCGCCTTCGCGACCGCGATCAGCCGCGACAGCCCGTGGCTCGCGGTCGCGATCCAGTTCCTGGCCGGGAGCGTCGCGTACTCGCGCGTCCACACTGGCGTGCATTATCCCGGCGACACGATCGCTGGTGCACTCATCGGCGCCGGAGCGGGCCAGGCCGTCAGCAGCGTCTTCGACCGCGCCCTGGCCCGCCGCGCCCTGGCCCGCCGGCCCTGACCCTCCGCGCCCTGACCCTCCGCGCCCCCCCGCCCTGACCGGCCCCCAGAATAGAACAGCTATGGGCCATCAACCGTCTTCTTACGACGTTGATGGCCCATAGCTGTTGAACGCGGACTGGCCGATCAGCTCGTCGGCCGCTGAGTAGGGGTCGAGTTTCCCGGCCGACACCTGGCCGGCCAGCTCATCCAGGCGTGACTGGCCAGGCAGGCCGCCGATCTGGCGCCTCATCTCGGCGACGGCGATGGCGGTGACCTCCTCGCGCGCCCGGGCCAGGCGCCGCCGTTCCCGCTCGCCTGATTCGCCCAGCCATTCCCAGTGCTGGTCAAGCCGGCCAGCCAGCTCGTCGATGCCCGCACCGGTCGTGGCCGACGCGGACACGATCGGCGGCTTCCACGCGCCCTCGGGCTGCCGTGCCATGGCGAGCATGTTGCGCAGGTCGCGAACCACGTCCTGGGCACCAGGCCGGTCGCTCTTATTGACGACGAAGATGTCAGCGATCTCCAGGATTCCCGCCTTGGCCGCCTGGATCGAGTCGCCCAGTCCCGGCGCCGCGATCACCAGCGTCGTGTCGGCCAGCGACGCGATCTCCACCTCGGCCTGGCCGACGCCGACGGTCTCCACGCAGATCACGTCGAATCCGGCCGCGTCGAGTATCCTCAGCGCCTGCGGCGCGGCCACAGCCAGCCCGCCCAGATGCCCGCGGCTGGCCATCGACCTGATGAAGACGCCGCGATCGATGGCGTGATCCTGCATCCGCACCCTGTCGCCGAGCAGGGCACCGCCGGTGAACGGTGAGGTCGGGTCCACGGCCAGCACGGCGACGCGGAACTCGAGCGCGCGGTAGGCGCCCACGAGCGCGGCGGTCACGGTCGACTTGCCCACGCCTGGCGATCCGGTCAGCCCGACGACGCGGGCATGACCCGCAAACGGGGTAATGGCCCGCATCACCGGCCGGAGCTCGGGCGAGCCGTTCTCCACCTGGGAGATCAGCCGCCCCAGCGACCTGGCGTCCCCGTCCCGCGCCGCTGCGACCAGCGCCGCGGCTCGCGAGTCCGCTGGCACTCCCCTAGGCCGTGTCGCCCGGCCGCGGCACGCGGAGTAGCAGGGCATCGCCCTGGCCGCCCCCGCCGCACAGCGCCGCCGCGCCGAGTCCGCCGCAGCGCCGCCTGAGCTCGTAGACCAGGTGCAGCGCCAGCCTGGCCCCGCTCATCCCGATCGGGTGGCCCAGCGCGATGGCGCCGCCATTCACGTTGACGATGTCAGATCCGATCCCGAGGTCGCGCATCGACTGGATTGCCACAGCGGCGAATGCCTCGTTGATCTCAATCAGATCCAGATCTTCAACGGACCGCCCGGCCTTGGTCAACGCACGCTGGATGGCCCGCGATGGCTGTGATTGAAGGGAGTTGTCCGGGCCAGCCACGACGCCTTGCGCACCAACCTCGGCCAGGACCGTGGCCCCCGCGGCGGCCGCGGCCGCCGGCGACATCACGACTACGGCGCAGGCACCATCGGAGATCTGCGAAGCGGAGCCGGCCGTGATGGTGCCGTCCTTGGCGAACGCCGGGGGCAGTTTGGCGAGCGCATCGGCGCTCGTGTCGGCCCTGACGCCCTCGTCGGTGTCGAATACCACCGGCTCGCCCCGGCGCTGCGGAACCGGCACCGGAACAATCTCCTCGGCGAGCACGCCGTTCTTTATCGCCAGCGCCGCACGCTGATGCGACTGGGCCGCGAACTCGTCCTGCTCGGCCCGGGCAATGCCGAGCCTGGTGTTGTGCCGCTCGGTCGACTCGCCCATCGACACGTGGTCGAACGCGTCGGTCAGGCCGTCAAGGGCCATCGAGTCAACGAGCTCAGCCGAGCCGTACTTGATGCCCTTGCGGGCAGCCGGAAGCAGGTGCGGCGCGTTAGTCATCGACTCCATGCCGCCGGCCACCACGACATTGAACTCACCGGCCCTGATCAGCTGGGCGGCGAGGGCGATCGCATCGAGTCCGGACAGGCACACCTTGTTGATGGTCAGCGCGGGAACCGTCATCGGTATCCCGGCCGCCACGGCTGCCTGCCTCGACGTGATCTGGCCCGCGCCCGCCTGGAGCACCTGGCCCATGATCACGTAGTCGACCTGGTCGCCTGAGACGCCCGCCCGGCCGAGCGCCGCCTTGATAGCGATGCCGCCAAGCTCGGCGCCACTGAAGCCGCTCAGTGATCCGAGCAGCCGCCCGATCGCTGTTCTGGCGCCGCCGACAATCACCGCCTCGCCCATGCCTGCAACGATACAGAGGTCAGGCTGATAGCCGCGCCGCGGCGCCGGGGAGGAACGACTTGCTGACGCGCATCGACCACGTCGGAATCGCCTGCCGGAACCTCGAGGTCACAATGGCCTTCTATGAGGCAACCTTCGGGCTGACCGTAGTCAGCCGGGAGACGAACTCGGAGCAGGGCGTGCAGGAGGCGATGCTCGTCGTCGCCGACGCGCCTGCTGGCCAGTCCTACGTGCAACTGCTCGAGCCGCTCGGTCCGGATACCCCCGTCGGCCGGTTCCTCGAGCGGCGCGGCGAAGGCGTTCATCACGTCGGGTACGGCGTCGCCGATATCGAGGCCGCGATGACTGCCATTTCCACCGCCGGCGTCAGGCTGCTCGACTCAAGACCGCGCCATGGGTCGATGGGCGCGGCGATCGCGTTCCTGCACCCGGGAGACGTCGGCGGGGTACTGACCGAGCTGGTCGAATCAGCCGTTAGATAGCGAGCCGCCATCGCGGACAACCAAGCAGGGGCCGCCGCAAATCTCCCCGCTGTGTCCCCTGTGTGCCCGGACAGGGCACGAAAAGGCGGGGCAAGAAGAATAATTAGTGTGCTAGGCCACGAGCAGCAGCGAACTGGCCTCGAAGGTGCCGGCGGCGGAGTACGCTGCCAGGCACCGGGAAAGTGACCTGGCCTGCGGGCTGTGGCCCTGGCAGTCCGCGGCTGCGGGCGAGCCTGGCAAGCAAGCGAGACCAACCTCACCGGCATGGGCATCGGAGTCTGTACCGCCGAATTTCGGAGGGCAGGCGCCAGGATGCGACAACCCCCGTCTACCCAGGATTAGGCGACATGCAGCCCGACATCAATGCTCAGCTCGGCACCTTCTTCGACGAAGACCAGCCGCATCCAACCTTCTCGCAGAAAATGCGCGGCTACGACCAGGAGGAGGTCGAAGGCCATCTCAGGGAGATGGACGCCAGGCTGCGTGACATGCGCCAGTCGTATCAGGCGACGCAGCAGGAGATCGCCTACCTGCACCGGCAGATGCAGGAGCAGGAGCGCCCGACCTACTCGGGTCTCGGCTCACGGATTGAGCAGCTGCTGCGGCTGGCGGAGGAGCAACGGGACGAGATCCTGCAGGAGGCCAGGACCGAGGCGAGCCAGTTGCTGGCCTCCGCGAAGGTCGATGCCGCCGAGCTGCGGGCCGGCGCCGAGAACGAGACCGCCGAGCTGCGGGCCAACGCCAAGCGGGAGACCGACGACCTGCGTGGTTCGGCGGAGCGGGAAGCCGACAGCATCAAGACGACCGCGCGCAGGGAGGCTGACGAGCTCACCTCCACGACTGAGCGTGAAGTTGCCAAGCTGCGAGCGATGGTCGACCACGAGGTCGCGGAGAAGCGTGCCGCCGTCGAGCGGGAGATCGCCAAGCTGCGCACGACCACGGAGCGCGAGGTCGCGCAGCTGAAGGCGTCGTCCAAGCGCGAGCGGGACGAGATCCTGACCACCTCGAAGCGCCAGGCCGATGAAATGCGCAGCCAGGCTCAGCGCATCCTGGAGGAGAGCGAGGCGCAGCGCGCCCAGGCGGAGGCCGAGTTCGACATCCAGCTCGCATCGCGACGCGAGGAGGCCGAGCGGCAGGAGGCCGAGCGCCTGGCCGCCGCCCAGGCTGCCACGCAGCGGCTGGTCTCCGAGGCCGAGCAGCGCGCCGCGACGGCCGAGCAGCGGGCGACAAAGGCGAGCGCGCAGGCCGAGCAGTCCAGGCGCGACGCCGACGATCACGCCAAGCAATTGGTCAGCAGCGCCAAGAAGAACGCCGATGACATCGTTGCCCAGGCCAAGGCCCAGGCGGACCAGTTGCTCGCCGAGGCGAAGGCCGAGGCCGACAGGCACGCAAGCACGGCACAGCGGCGGGTCGACGAGGCGAACAAGCAGTACGAGACCGTCCAGGCGCACCTGGCGCAGATCAGCCAGCTGCTGGGGCCGTCAGCCGCTAGCCTCTCCGCGGCGTCGGCCCCGGCACCGGCCCTGGCCGGTCCCCGGGCGGCCGTCACGGCCTCGCCGGCCGCCAACGGCGGCTCGGGTCAGGCCTCAGGCAGGCGGGCTCAGGCCGACATGGCCAAGACCGAGGCGAAGCAGTCCAACGCCAAGCAAGGCGACGGCGACGAGCAGGAGTGGTGGACCGAGTAAATCCCGGTCGGCTGTACTCATGATGTGGCCCCCTCCTCCTGGGCGAGGGGGCCTCGTCATTCCCGGCGGCGGTTAGGAGCTGACTGTCTGGCCGCCGTCGACGACGATCGCCTGGCCGGTCAGGTAGGACGAGGCCTCGCTGGCAAGGAAAACCGCAGGCCCGGCCATCTCCTCGGCCCTGGCCCAGCGGTGCATCGGGACAGTCGCGATCGTCGCAGGCCCGGCGACCGGGTCTTCCCAAAGGTTGCGGTTCAGGTCGGTCGCTGTCCAGCCCGGGCATAGCGCGTTCACCCGGACGCCGCCCGCCGCCCATTCCACGGCGAGCGACTTGGTCAGCGAGATCAGCCCGGCCTTCGCGGCACCGTAGGGACTAATCAGCGGGGACGCGGACACCCCTGCCACAGATGCCACGTTGATCACCGACCCGGAACCGCGATCGAGCAGGTGACCGGCGAACGCGTGGCAGACATAGACGGCGGAGCTCAGGTTCAGCCTCATCAGCTTGTCCCAGCCTGACAGCCGCAAGTCACGGAAGCTGACCATGAAGTTCGA
>DASWGE010000165.1:0-3335 GCA_036393895.1 Streptosporangiaceae bacterium
GTATTCCAGCTTGACAGCGACTACGTCCTAGGCCGCGAGCCGAGCCTGGACGCTTCGGTGGCTGGCGGCACGGCCAGGCCGCTGCGCATCGCCGACGACACGGGAATCGTGTCCAGAGTTCATGCCAGGGTGCACCTTGACAGCTGGCGAGTGCTCGTAACCGACCTGGGCTCGGCCAACGGCACGCGGGTGCTGCTGCCGGGTCAGCCGGCCGACCAGCCGCTTGTGCCGCAGGTGCCGATTGTGCTGGCGACCGGCAGCCAGGTCGATCTTGGCGGCCGCGGATTCCGGTATGAGTCGCATCGCGGCCGGTGAGCGTGGCAGCGCTGAGCTGGAGGGGGCGGGCTGAGTGAAGCCGCGAACGGGATCGGGCAAATGACTGACACCGATGTTCAGTTGTTGCTGGTCGACCTTGCGCTGATCATCGCGCTCGCGCGGCTGCTCGGTGCGGTTGCGAGGCGGATGGGGCAGCCGCCGGTGCTCGGCGAGATCGTGGCAGGCATCCTGCTCGGCCCGACGATCTGGGGCACCAAGATCACCGCCACGCTGTTCCCGCCCACGCTGATCCCGCCGCTGACCGCCCTGGCCGACCTTGGGCTGGTGTTCTTCATGTTCGTGGTCGGCTACGAGGTCGACCTCGGCCTGGTCAGAGGCCGTGGGCGAATGGCGGCGAGCGTCGCGATCGGCTCGATTGTCGCTCCGCTGGCCCTCGGCATCGGCTTGGGCGCCTGGTTCGTGCACCGCTATCACCCGCACGACCCGACAAGCTTCATCCTCTTCTTCGGCACGGCCATGTCGATTACGGCCTTTCCGGTGCTCGCCCGAATCTTGTCCGATCGCGGCCTGCACCGGACCAGAGTCGGGGGTCTCGCTCTGGCGGCGGCCTCCGTCGATGACGTGCTTGCCTGGGCGCTGCTTGCCGTGGTGATCGCGGTGGCCGGGGCGGGCGCAGGCCACCACCAGCTACGGCTGGTGCTCGCCCCTGTCTACGCCGCCGTGATGATCTGGCTGGTCCGCCCGGCGCTGCGCAAGCTGGCCGAGGTCTACCAGCGCCAGGGTCGGCTCACCCCGACGGTGCTGGCGGCCGTGCTCGCCATGCTGCTGCTGTCCAGCTACGCGACCGACTGGATGGGCGTCAAGTTCATCTTCGGCGCCTTTATTTTCGGCATTGTTATGCCGAGGGACGAGCCAGCGCTCCGCGAGGCGATCCTTGAGCGGCTTGAGCAGGTCAGCGTGCTTGTCCTGCTCCCTGTGTTCTTCGTCGTCGCCGGGCTCAACGTCAACCTGCGCGGGATCGGGCTGTCAGGCCTGGTCGACCTGGTGCTGATCATGCTGGTCGCGGTGGCCGGGAAGTTCGGCGGCGCCTACTTCGGCGCCCGTGTGACCGGAATCAGGCGTCGCCAGGCAGGCGCGCTGGCCGCGCTCATGAACACCAGGGGACTCACCGAGATCGTCATCCTGACTGTGGGCCTCCAGCTGGGCATCCTGAACAAGGCCCTCTTCACGCTGATGGTCGTGATGGCGATCGTGACGACCGGGATGGCCGGGCCGCTGCTGAAGGTCATCTACCCGAATCGGATCATGGAGCGCGACATCGCCGAGGCCGACCGGGCTGCGCTCGGCAAGGCAGCGGCGCACCGGATCGTCGTGCTGATCGACGACCTCACGACCGCGGCGCCGCTGATCGAGGTCGGCTCGAGGCTCGCGGCCAGCAGGCCGCACAGCCAACTCGTTCTCTCGCACCTGGTCCCGCACGAGCCGGCCGGCCGGCTGGAGGTGGGGGCCGGTCTCGGCGGAGAGCTACTGCAGATGACCCAGACGATGGCCAGGCTCCAGGAATTGGCCGCCGACGCTGGTGGCGGCCACGCCATGGTCCAATCCAGATTCAGCGATGACGTCAGCGCGGAGCTGCCCGGCTACGTAGCGGCCGCCGATCCTGGCACGGTCGTCCTCCGGCCAGGCAGCGGCCCGGTCGAGGCGCTTGGCGCGAACGGGGCTACTCAGCTGGTCTACGTCCTGCGCCCGCTGCCCGCCGCGCCGGCGGCCGCCGTGGTGCGCTGGGCGCGCGGTGCGGACGGCGAGGCCGCGGTCCAGGTAGCCGCGCAGCTGTCGGTCGCGAGCGGGCTGGACCTCGTGGTCACGCCGTCCGGCCGTCAGGCCACGTCGGTGGCTGCGGACCTCAGGAAGCGCGGGCTGCCCGCCAGGTCGGGAACCGAGCCGGCCGGCGCAGTCGTCGTAGCCCCACTCAGCGGCTTGGAACAGGCCGATGGGCATGAACCGCCCGCCGCAGGGGGCCATGACAGCGATGTGCACCTCGCAGTCGTGGCGGGCACGAACGAAGCCAGCGACGATATGGATCAGTGGGTTCAGGCCCTGGACACCGCGCACCAGCAGGTCGGCCAGGGCGGCGAGCACGACAGCGACAGCCTTATTGCCGATAGCAGTCAGCAGGAAAGCAGACATCCGTGAACAGTACTGATGCGCGCCTTGCGGCCGACCGGGCCGGCATCGCCGACTACCGCTTCGTCCGGCATCTCGGCGCGGGTAACCACGGCGTGTTCTATCTCGCCTACTGTCCGCAGCGGCTGCGCATCGCTGCCGAGTTCGTGGCGGTGAAGGTGCTGACCGGTTCCAACAGCCAGGACACCTTCCGCCGTGCGACCCGCGAGCTGGCCGCCTTCGCGGCCGTCCGGTCGCCCTACCTGGTGACGCTCTACGACGCCGGGCAGCAGGGCGATGATCTGTACTACTCGATGGAGTACTTGCCGGCCGGCTCGCTCGCTGACGCGATCGGCTCCATACCGCCCGGCCAGGTTCTGGCCGCAGTGGCGGACGCGGCCAGGGCCGCGCACGCGCTGCACGAGGCGGGGATCGCGCACAACGACATAAAGCCGGGCAACGTCATGCTGCACGACAGCCACGCGAAGCTGAGCGATCTGGGCCTCAGCCAGCTCCTGGCGCCCGGGCTCACCATAACCGGGCTCGGGTCCACCGGCTCCGTCGAGTATCTCGATCCCGCGATCATCCGCGGTGAGATGCCGGGACGGGCGACCGACATCTTCGCCCTTGGCGCGACCTTGCACCGCGCTCTCACCGGGACCGGCCTGTACGGCGAACTGCCGACCAACAACACGATGCTCGCGATGCGACGGGTGCTGTCCCACACACCGGAGATCTCGCCGAACCTGCCCGCCGGCGTCCGGGAGGTGATCGCGTCCGCGATCGACCAGAAGCAGGCGGCGCGGCCAGCCACAGCCGCCGACCTGGCCGCGAGCATCGATGCCCTCTCTGAGGACGTGCTCTGATACATCGACAGATCGGCCGCGCGAGACAGG
>DASWGE010000166.1:0-3438 GCA_036393895.1 Streptosporangiaceae bacterium
CGATGAGCACCTCGGCAGCCAGATCCGCGCTGAGCACGTCGCGCGGCCAGCCGAGCAGGTTGAGCGCGACAAGCGGCTCGCCGCCGACCGCATAAACATCTGAGAGCGCGTTCGCCGCGGCGATCCGGCCGAACGTGCGCGGGTCGTCGGCCACCGGGGTGAAGAAGTCGGCTGTCGCCACGATCGCCCTGGTGGGGCTGATCCGCACCACGGCCGCGTCGTCGCCGTGCTCGACCCCGATGAGGAGATCGTCGGGCCGGTGCTCGGGCACCAGCTTGGCCACCGCCTCCTCAAGCTCGCCCGGCGGTATCTTGCACGCGCACCCGCCACCGCGTGCGTACTGAGTGAGCCTGACTGACTGCTGAGTCTTCATTGCTGAACACTCTAGCCAGCCGGCGGCTTGCGCCGTCGGCCGCCACATGGTGGCATATCGGGCAGGCGCAGCAGCATGACGGAGGACGCAGTGACTAATCCAGTGATCGAACAGCGCGCGGACATTGAAGCGCAGACGGCGGGCCTGACGCTCTGCGGGCTGCTGCTGCGGACCGCCGAGGACTACGGTGACCTTCCCGCCTATTCCGACCGCGACGGCGACGCGGCCTGGCAGACCCTGACCTGGCGGCAGTTCCGCGATCAGGCACTGCGGCTCGCGGCCGGATTGGTCAGGCTCGGCCTCAAGCCCGGCGAACGAGTCGCCCTGATGCTCCCGAACAGGATGGAGCACGTGCTCGCCGACCAGGCAGTGCTGCACGCGGGCGGCGTTCCCGTCACGTTCTACGCGACGCTGGCACCCGACCAGATCAGGT
Organism: Streptosporangiaceae bacterium; assembly: GCA_036393895.1. Lineage (GTDB taxonomy): Bacteria > Actinomycetota > Actinomycetes > Streptosporangiales > Streptosporangiaceae > Chersky-822. The sequence continues at coordinate 807 of DASWGE010000166.1, forward strand.
ACGTGGCGGCCGACTGCGACGTGCGGATTGCCGTTCTCGACGGGGCATCGGAACTAGCCAGATGGCAGCCGCTGCTGGCCGACCTGCCGGGGATGACTCACGTAATCGTGCGCGACGCCGCCGCGTTGCGGGCCGATGACGCGCACCTGAGCTGGGCAGCGTTCGCCGCGCTTAGTGAGGAGGCGAGCCAGTCCGATGCCGCCGCGGAAGTAAGCCGCCGGGTTAGCGCGATCCGCCCAGCGGACCCGGTCACGCTGCTGTACACATCGGGCACCACCGGCAACCCCAAGGGCGTCATCATCACCCACGGCAGCGTGCTCTATGAAGCCACGACGGCCGAGATGTCCGGCGCCACCATGAAGCACGTGCGGTGGGTCTCGTACCTGCCGCTCGCTCACATCGCCGAGCGGATGTTTAGCCTGTACCTGGCGATCTACAGTGCGGGCCACTCGTACTTCTGTCATGTCACCACCGACCTGGTAAAGGTCGTCGGCGAGGTGAAACCGACGGCGTTCTTCGGCGTGCCGAGGGTCTGGGAGAAGATCCAGGCCGGCCTCCACGCGCTGCTGACGCTGGAGCAGGACGAGGCCAAGAAGGCCGCCGTGGCAGCGGCTATGGAGACCGGCCGCGAATACGTGCTGAGCTGTCAGTACGGCAACACGACATCGGAGGAGCTCGCGGCCAGGTTCGCCGAGGCCGACGCGGCCGTCCTGACGCCGATCAAGAGCCTGCTCGGCCTCGAGCAGGCCGTGAACGTGGTGAGCGCGGCGGCGCCGCTGCCGCCCGAGGTGGCCGCGTTCTTCGCGGGGCTCGGCATGAAGATCCTTGACGTGTACGGGATGACCGAGACGACCGGCGCGTTCACTACTAACACGCCGACCGCCTTCAGGCTCGGAACTGTTGGCCGCCCGGTGGCCGGCATCGAGGTGCGGATCGCCGATGACGGCGAGATTCTCGCCCGCGGCCCGCTCAACACCCCCGGTTACCTGAACCTGCCAGAACAGACCAAGGCGCTGCTCGACGAGGACGGCTGGCTGCACACCGGTGACATCGGCACGATGGATGCCGACGGGTTCGTCTCGGTGGTGGACCGCAAGAAGGAGCTGATCATCACCTCGGGCGGCGAGAACATCTCGCCAGCCGCTGTCGAGACTGTACTCGTCGCCAACCCGCTGATCGGCCAGGCGCTGGCCTTCGGCGACCGGCGCAAGTTCGTTGTCGCTCTCCTCACGCTCGATGGCGAGGTGGCCCCGGCCTGGGCGAAGGCACGCGGCGTAGACGCCGCGTCGCTGGCTGAACTCGCCGAGCACCCGCTCGTGCTCGAGGCCGTGGGCGAAGCGGTCGCGGCGGCGAACGAGCAGCTGGCCAGGGTGCAGCAGGTCAAGCGGTGGCGGCTGCTGCCAGTGGAATGGACGGCGGACACCGAGGAGCTGACGCCGACCTTCAAGCTGAAGCGCCGGGTCATTCATAACAAATACGCGGACGTGATCGACTCGCTCTACGCCGGTGCCGACTGAGCTGACCGATGCCCTGGTCCGTGCCCGCTGCGGGTAGTGTCGCCTGCGGAGGCGTCTGGGCACCTGGTGGGCTCCCCGGTCTTCAAAACCGGCGGGCGGCGCTCCGCGTCGCCGGCGGGTTCGATTCCCGTCCGCCTCCGCCAGCCATTCAACCGACCAAGGACGCCGGCTACGGCGCCGGCTCGGCAGGATCTTGCCCGGAAGGCCGCTCGATGGCCGTCGTGGATTCTGGCACCGTCTGATCGGGGTATCCGGGGTACTGCGCGGGCGGGAACGGGCTCGGCGACTGCGGGTACTGCCCGGGCGCCGTCACATCGCTGGTCAGCCCGAAGGGGCCTTGCTGCCGGTACTGACCAGCGGCCGGGTACTGCTCGGTCGCCGGGTACTGGCCGGCGGCCGCCGGGTACTGCGAGGTCGGGAACGGATCCCGGCCTGACGGATACTGCGACGCGTACTGCGGCTGGCCGTACTGCTGGGCCGTCGTGTCCTGGCCGGCCTGGTATGCGCCCAGGCCGGCGATACCGGCTCCGTCGCCAACGCCGGCAGTGGGCCCGACGTAATCCTTGAGCGCGGTGATCGAGAAGCGTCCGAGCGCGACCGCCGCGAAGAACACGATCAGCGCGCCGACCCCGGTAAAGAACGCCAGGCCGGTCAGAACCTGGGCGGACGCGCCTGTCCTAATCGGCGTGCCGACCGTGATCGAGGCTGCCTGGCTGGCGGGCAGCAGCTTGACCAGCGCCGCGCCGGCTATAAGCCAGACACCGCCCAGGGCCGCCACAAATGCGCAGAACCCGCCGAACGACCTGTTCCTGGTCATGGCCACGATCAGGCCGGCCAGCAGCACAATGGCACCAGGCAGAGCCGACAGGTACAACCTGCCCGAGGTGAACGCCAACGCGCGATCAGGGGTGAACCCGAAGCGCAGCGACGGCCCGGCGAAGGGTGCCAGGCCGGCCCAGGCGCCGAGCAGGATGAGCGCGAGTCCGCACAGGCTGCCCCTGCTTCGCGGTGTCTGCACGTCATCAGCCATGTTCGTTCACCTTCTTCGCATCAGTGGATCAAGCCTGGCACATCGGGACGCATGATGGGCCCAACGAGTCCAGGACGCGCGTGGT
>DASWGE010000167.1:0-1539 GCA_036393895.1 Streptosporangiaceae bacterium
ACGTCGGCGAGCGGGATTCCTGAGAACAGCACGTCCATATCGGCCGCCGAGTCGATGGCCACGCCGCAGTGACCGACCTCGCCAAGCGAGCGCGGGTCGTCGGAGTCCCTGCCCATCAGGGTTGGCATGTCGAACGCGACCGACAGGCCCCCGCCGCCCGCCTGCAGCAGCATCTTGTACCGCTGGTTGGTCTGGACTGCGTTGCCGAATCCCGAGAACTGCCTGATCGTCCACGTCCTGCCGCGGTAGCCGGCCGGGTACAGACCTCTGGTGAAGGGGAACTCGCCCGGCCAGCCGATCCGTTCGAACCCGGGCACGACGGAACCCTGCGGCGGGCCGTAGACCGGGTCGACGGCCACACCGGACAACGTGGCGAAGTCCGCGTCCCGCAACCTGGAGGCGTCATACCGGCGCTGCCAGCGAGCCCGGCCGTGGTCGCCGCTATCGGCGTTCTCGCCTGCGGACTGAGCACCCATGATCATCCTCCGGCAGCTCGGATGGGGTCGGATGGGTCGCGGCCAAGCGCGGCCGCGTCGCGGCCAGATAGTAGGACGTCCTAGTAAATCCTTCTGACAGTGTAAGCGGCGTGCAGTGTAAGCGGCGCGCCGGACGGCGGGAACCTGTTGGCTCCCAACCATTTGGCGGCGCGCGCCGTCTCAGTACACATGAGTGCCCGTGGCCAGTGCCTGTGCTCGCCGTCGGGACCAGCCCAGGCCGAATGTGTGGTAGAACAAATGCGAAATCTCGCCAGCGACCCCGGCTGCCTGGCAGTGGCCGGGGACGCAGTGGCCGGGGACGTTGTCACCCTGCAGGCACGATGGGCTAGGCCGCCAGCTACGGCGACAAGGCAAGGGAGCTCTGTGGCAAGGCTCCGTACCGCCGACCGCGAAGCCGCCGAGGAACTGTTCAACGCGTGCTACCCGAGGCTCGCGGGCTGGGTCAGGCGCCTGGTCGATGATGATGAGACAGCGCACGAGATCGCCGCGGAAGCCTTCACCCGGCTGCTGTCCCGGTGGTCAGGGCTGGATAACCCGCAGAGCTATCTGTACATGATCGCCACCAATCTGGTCAGAGACCACTGGCGTAAGACAAGCAGGGAACGGCGCGCGATCAGGACCATCACGGCCACAGTCCCGCAGGAGCCTGCCTGGCATCCTGCGCAGGACGTGGATGTCCGCGACCTGATCGAGAGCCTGCCACCGCGGCTCCGCAGCCCCTTCCTGCTGCATTATTACGCGGGGTTCGCGGTCAAGGAGGTCGCGATGCTGCTCGGCCGGCCGGAAGGAACCGTCAAGGCCGACCTGCATCACGCGCGCGCCAAGCTTAAGGCGGCTGTGGGTGAGGCTTCGTGACCGACCATCGCGATCCGATCGAAGCCTGGCTGAGTGCCGACGTCGAGCCGCTGCCGCCGCGATCTGGGACCTTCGACCGGGTTCGCCGCCGTGCCCGCAGGCGCAAGGCGGTCAGGACGATCAGCGCGGCCGCCGGCGCCGTAGTGGTCGTCGCCGCTGCCGCGACCCTGCCGCAAGTCGCCAGGGG
>DASWGE010000168.1:0-4648 GCA_036393895.1 Streptosporangiaceae bacterium
GCGGCTCCGACACGGATGACATTCACGCTCCTGTCTGTCCTAGCTACCCTAGCCGAAGCTGAAGGTCTCCCGGCTGGCCAGGGCGCTCATCGGCAACGCGTTTCCCGGCCGGGCACGGCCTGGGCGGTGTCCTGACTGGGGCCAGCGTCAGCTCAACGCTCACCGGCTGCTGCCGAAGACCCCGAGGTGCTGTGAGCTGCGCCTGGCATCCACGTGCTGTGATCCAGCGTTCGGGCTGCGCCCGGCCGGTTGCAGCCGCCGGTCCATCTCAACACCAGCCTCGCCGGCGTCCGAGCGGTCAGGACTGTCACCCGCGGTGCCCGAATCCGCGGCCAGCCGCTACACCGGCCGGGTGCGGGCCACCCAGATCACCACGCAGCCATGGGTGCTCCCTGCGCGCGGAGTGCCGGTGACGGAGTGTGATGGGTGGCACTTTGCAAGCACGCCTGGGACTCGAATGTCGCATGATCCCGAACGAACTGCCCCGGACATGACTAGGAGTTTGCACAGCAGTGCGAACGTAACTCCTCCTTGTCCGGGCCGAGCTGCATCGCCAGCCGCCGCCAATGACCGTGCCAATGGGAAACGTGCGGCCCGGGCGCACCCCGGGGAGATGCGATTACCAGGGCGCTAGCGCAGATGGGAGACTGGCAAATCAATACGTCGCTCTCATAATCCGCCGGTCGCGGGTTCGAGCCCCGCGGCTGTGTGCGGGCGAAGGTAGCGCAATGATCACAGGGTGCCGGATGGATAAGATGCACAGGTGACCAGCAGACCCGCCGGACCGCAGCACCTGCGCGACCTCGCGCGGCTGCGCCGGGTCCGCGACCGGATCGACCGGGAGTACGCGCAGCCGCTCGACGTCGAGGCGCTCGCCCGCGGCGCGCACATGTCGGCGGGGCACCTTAGCCGCGAGTTCCGGCTGGCCTATGGCGAGTCGCCGTACGGCTACCTGATGACGCGGCGGATCGAGCGGGCGATGGCGCTGCTGCGTCGTGGCGACCTCAGCGTCACCGAGGTCTGTTTCGCGGTCGGCTGCTCGTCGCTGGGCACCTTCAGCAGCCGCTTCACCGAACTGGTCGGTATGCCGCCCAGCGCCTACCGGCGGCACGCGGCGCGCGCGACGGCGGGGATGCCGTCGTGCGTGGCGAAACAGGTGACCAGACCGATCAGGAATCGAGAAGCGCGGGTCACCGAGCCGCAGCTAGCCTGACCGCCATGGACATCACTGCGGCGGGATGCGCTCGATCACGGTCGGCCCCACCGACCAGCTCGCCACGTCGATTTCCGGGCTTCCCGTTCGTCATTAAGCCCGACAATCCCACCGGGTCGATGTGACCCACGACTTCAGGAGCGATCATGACTGGGTCTTCCACCCAGGGAATCAAGACCGTGCTGCATCCCGTGTCCGACCTCGCGGCGGCCAAGGCGGTGTACGCCGCCCTGCTCGGCGTACCGCCGCAGGCCGACGAGTCTTACTACGTCGGCTTCGAGGCCGCGGGCCAGCACATCGGGCTGGTGCCGGGCGGTGGACCGCAAGGCATGACGTCGCCGGTGGCTTACTGGCACGTGCCGGACATCGAGGCGAAGCTAGCCGAGGTGACCGCCGCGGGTGGCACCGTGAAGGAGCCGGCGCACGACGTCGGTGGCGGCCGCCTGGTGGCCACCGTCACTGACCCCGATGGCAACGTCCTCGGGCTGCTTCAGGACCGATAAAAGCCGACCCCGCTCCCGCCGGAGCGGGGTGACCGGTTCGCCGCGCGCACCGGCTTCGTCCCGCGTGCGCTGGCCACGCCGTGCGGCTGGTTCCGCATCTTGCCGCGCCGCATCCGGGCTTGGCGCGAGGTGAACGAGCTGCCGACCGCAGGCTGATGCGCGACGACCGCTGGCTGGTCTGATGCCTCGGCGGGCGCGCCGCGTGGCCGGGGCTCAGGGGCTGCACGGGCCGAAGCGACGGCGAACCAGACGTCCCGCTCGAAGCTGAACAGATCGAGCCAGGCGAGGCCGACGGAGACCGCGAAGGCGGCGCCGCCTAACAGATGGAGACACGATGAGCATGGCCACGAGGACGGACACGCAGTCGCCTGCGCTGCACGTTGGTGACAGCCACGATCTGATCCGCGTGCACGGCGCGCGCGTGAACAACCTCAAGGACGTCAGCGTCGAGATCCCGAAGCGCCGGCTAACGGTATTCACCGGCGTCTCGGGCTCGGGCAAGAGCTCGCTGGTGTTCGGCACGATCGCCGCGGAGTCGCAGCGGATGATCAACGAGACATACAGCGCCTTTGTGCAGGGTTTCATGCCGACGCTGGCACGGCCCGAGGTCGACGTACTCGAGGGGCTGACGACCGCGATCATCGTCGACCAGGAGCGGATGGGTGCCGACGCCCGCTCCACGGTCGGCACCGCCACCGACGCCAACGCGATGCTGCGCATCCTCTTCAGCCGGCTCGGGCAGCCGCACATCGGCTCGCCCAACGCGTTCTCCTTCAACGTTCCCTCGGTCCGGGCGAGCGGTGCGATCACGATCGAACGCGGTGGCGGCAAGACCGTGAGACAGACCTTTACCCGCGTGGGCGGCATGTGTCCGCGATGCGAAGGCCGGGGCTCGGTCACCGACTTCGACCTGTCGCAGCTGTACGACGACAGCAAGTCGCTCAACGAGGGTGCGCTCACGATCCCCGGCTACAGCGTTGACGGCTGGTACGGCCGCATTTTCGGGGGCTCCGGCTTCCTGGACCCGGACAAGCCGATCCGTAAGTACACCAAGACCGAGCTGCAGGATTTGCTCCACAAGGAGCCGACCAGGATCAAGGTCGACAACATCAACCTGACGTACGAGGGTCTGATCCCGAGAATCCAGAAGTCGTTCCTGTCCAAGGATGTCGACGCGCTGCAGCCGCACGTCCGCGCCTTCGTGGAGCGGGCGGTGACGTTCACCGCCTGCCCCGACTGCAGTGGCACCCGGCTCAGCGAGGCGGCCCGGTCGTCGAAGATCAAGGGGATCAACATCGCCGACGCCTGCGCGATACAGATCAGCGACCTCGCTGAATGGGTGCGGGGTCTGGACGAACCGTCCGTCGGGCCGCTGGTGGCGTCGCTGCAGCAGACCCTCGACTCGTTCGTGGAGATCGGGCTCGGCTACCTCAGCCTCGACCGCTCGTCGGGCACGCTGTCGGGCGGCGAGGCGCAGCGCACCAAGATGATCCGGCACCTCGGGTCCTCGCTCACCGACGTCACCTATGTCTTCGACGAGCCGACGATCGGGCTGCACCCCCACGACATCCAGCGGATGAACGACCTGCTGCTGCAGCTGCGCGACAAGGGCAACACCGTGCTGGTCGTGGAGCACAAGCCGGAGGCGATCGCGATCGCCGAGCATGTCGTCGACCTCGGCCCCGGCGCCGGCACGGAAGGTGGCGAGGTGGTGTTCGAGGGCACCGTCGAGGGTCTGCGGGCCAGCGACACGCTCACCGGGCGGCACCTGGACGATCGCGCCTCATTGAAGCCGTCGGTGCGGACGCGGTCAGGAGTGCTGGAGGTGCGCGGTGCCAGCGTCCACAACTTGCAGGACGTCGATGTCGACATACCGCTCGGCGTGCTGGTGGTGGTGACCGGGGTGGCCGGGTCGGGAAAGAGCTCACTGATCCACGGCTCGGTGTCGGGCCGGGACGGGGTGGTGTCGGTAGACCAGGCAGCGATCAAGGGCTCGCGGCGCAGCAACCCGGCGACGTACACCGGACTGCTCGACCCGATCCGCAAGGCGTTCGCGAAGGCCAACGGCGTGAAACCCGCCCTGTTCAGCGCCAACTCCGAGGGCGCCTGCCCGGCTTGCAACGGCGCCGGGGTGATCTACACCGATCTGGCCATGATGGCCGGCGTCACCTCGATCTGCGAGGACTGCGAGGGGAAGCGGTTCCAGGCATCGGTGCTGGACTACCACCTCGGTGGCCGTGACATCAGCGAGGTGCTCGCGATGTCGGTGACCGGGGCCGGGGAGTTCTTCGGCGCCGGCGAGGCGCGCACGCCGGCGGCGCATGCAATCCTCGGCCGGCTCGCCGACGTCGGGCTCGGCTACCTCAGCCTCGGCCAGCCGCTCACTACGCTGTCCGGCGGCGAGCGGCAGCGGCTCAAGCTGGCCACCCGGATGGCCGAGAAGGGCGGCGTCTACCTCCTCGACGAGCCGACCACCGGCCTCCACCTCGCCGACGTCGAGCAGCTGCTCGGCCTGCTCGACCGGCTCGTTGACTCCGGCAAGTCGGTCATCGTCATCGAGCACCACCAGGCGGTCATGGCGCACGCCGACTGGATCATCGACCTCGGCCCCGGCGCCGGCCACGACGGCGGCCGGATCGTCTTCGAGGGCACACCCGCCGAGATCGTAGCCGCCCGCTGCACCCTCACCGGCGAGCACCTCGCCGCCTACATCGGCACCTGACCCACACTCAGCTTTGCGAAGTCAGAGGCTCTGTCCGAGGGCCGCTCCGTGCGGCTTCTGCGACCGGGACAGTCACAACGCCGCTTCGGTGGAAGCCGACCCTGGGCGCCGGTGGGTGAGCTTCGATAGTCATGCGAGAGCGCAGGTAATCCGCGACGAGCGGATGCTCCAGCGCGTTGATCATGTTGCTTCCCTTTCATCCCACCGGGC
>DASWGE010000169.1:0-5920 GCA_036393895.1 Streptosporangiaceae bacterium
TGGCGGAACGAGGAATTCGACTTGGGCGGCGTCAACCACCTGGCGCTGGTCTGCTCGGACATGAAGCGCACGGTGGAGTTCTACACCGAAGTGCTCGGCATGCGGCTGATCAAGACGATCAACCTGCCTGGCGGTTCCGGCCAGCACTTCTTCTTCGATATGGGCGGCGGCAACGCGCTGGCGTTCTTCTGGTTCCCCGACGCGCCCGACGCGGTGCCCGGGGTCTCCGCCCCGGTCACGCTGCCCGGCCTCGGCGAATGGAAGAGCGCCATCGGCTCGATGAACCACGTTGCCTTCGATGTGCCTGAGGAGAAGTTCCTTGAGTACCGGGCCAAGCTCAAGGCCAGGGGCGTCAGGGTCAGTCCGGTTCTCGATCACGATGACAGCGAGTTCGGCGTCGCTGCGGAACTGCATCCGGGCGTTTTCGTCCGGTCGTTCTACTTCCAGGACCCCGACGGGATCGTGCTCGAGTTCGCGTCCTGGCGGCGTGTCATGGGCCAGCCGGGCGACGTGCGGCACGAGCCTAAGACGGCGGCCGACCGCGCCGTGCGCGTTTAGCCCTCCGCGGGGCATGAGGAAGCACACGATAGCCCGCCCGCGGGTCACCGACCGGGAAGACCGGCCGGAGCGGGCGACGCGCAAGGGCCGCGAGACCGACGAGGCGTTCCGCGCTGCAGCGAGGACCGTGTTCGCGCGTGATGGTTATCTCAATGCCAAGATCAGCGACCTGGCGGCCGAGGCCGGCAAGTCCGTGGCCTCCTTTTACAACTACTACGACACGAAGGCCGACTTGCTGATCGCCCTGGCGGAGGAATTTCACGCCGAGGCGACGCAGATGGCTGTCTTGCCCTACCGCAGCGGTCTGACCAGGCAGGAGGCGCTCCGGGAGGCTGTGGCTGGCTTCTGGCGCACCTACGCCAAGCGCCGCGGCGAGCTGATTGGCGTCTTCCAGGCCGCCATGCTGGACAGCCAGTTCCTGGACCGCTGGCTCGACATCAGGGCCGAGGCGGTCGCCAGGATCGCAAGGCAGATCAGGCAGGCCCAGGCTGAGGGGTTCTGCCCAGGCATCGACCCGGTGCTGACGGCCTCAGCACTGTCGGCGATGCTCGAGCATTTCTGCTACATCTGGCTGGGCCAGGGCGGTGAGCGCGCCGAAGTGCGGTTCGACGACGAGCGCGCCATCGATACCCTCGCCACGATCTGGGTCAACTCGGTCTACTGGCGCCCCGACAAAGGCGACTAGCTGAAGACTGCGCGCGCTGCCGGCCGGCCACCTGGCGGGCTCGCTGCCAGGACCCCGGCCGGCAGGCTAGCCGGCTAGCCGTGCATTATCTCGAACAGCACGACCGCGCCGGCTCCGAGTGCCGCGAGCGCTACGACGGCGATGACGCCGAGTACTGCCCGCATTATCGCGCGGCGGAAGACGACAACCACGACAGCCAGTGCGACCGCTGCGTCCAGGGCTTGACCATTGCCTTGTAGTGCCAACACTTTTCCTCCTCTCCCTGCTCTGGGGCATCCAGAGGGCCAGGGCGGAGGCTGGAAACAGGCTGGTTGCGGCGGGATTGCATTCCGTCACGAGGCCGGTAACATGATCCTCAGCGCTGACCCTTCTTAGGCGACGGGCTCGGTGTCATGAGCACGGTCGATGTTGCTGCATCGGCCGTGCTTTGTTGTGGCGGCCCGGATCTGGCGCTCGCGACTGGCGCGAGGCCGTTGCGGCCGTCCTGCTGGTCAGTGGCGGGCCCGGGTACTTCCTGCCCGGGTTATGCATCGGGATGGCTGACCAAAGGCACCTCCTCTCCGTCGCGCCAACACCAATGGTCAGGCGGATCTATCTGGCGGCCATTTGCCGCCGCTAGCCGCTATCTGAGCGGTTTCCTGAGGACGCTGCCTTGTTCCAATTCAATGGTCGCTGTGGGAGCGACCTTTTGGCAAGTGCCATTTCTGTCGCCCCAGGCGTAGGCTTTGCCTGTAGTGGCTGGTGAGACGTTCGCGCCCATCGAGAGGGGTGTGATCGGCATGGCTGGAACCGGCAGCCCGACAGTACGGCGCAGGGAGCTCGGGGCACTGCTGCGCAAACTTCGCACCGATCGCAACTGGACGGTCGACTACGTGGCGCAGCAGCTGCTGTGCTCGCCGTCGAAGATCAGCAGGATGGAGACCGGGCACCGCGGCGCGAGGGCCAGGGACATCCGGGACTTGTGCGACCTATACGGCGTGGACCACGAGCAGCGCCTGCACCTGGCGGAACTGGCCAGCGAGGGCAAGCAGCGGGCCTGGTGGCAGCCGCTCGGGCTGCCTTACTCGACCTATGTAGGTCTTGAAGCGGAGGCCTCTTGCATCAGCGACTACGGCCTCGGCTACATCCCCGGCTTGCTGCAGACGGCCGACTACGCACGCGCGATCGTCAAGGCGGCCGTTCCGCCGTGGGTGCCTGAGATCGTGGAGCAGCGGGTTAACGGGCGCATGATCAGGCAGCAGATTCTCACCAGGCCGGAGAATCCCCCTCGGTTCCAGGCAGTGGTCGACGAGTCGGTGCTGCACCGCGTGGTAGGAAGCCCAGAGGTCATGTCCGCTCAGCTGACCCGCCTACTCGAGGTTTCCGAACTGCCCAACGTGGACCTCCGCGTGATCCCGTATGAGGCCGGCGCGTTGCCGGCTGGTAACAACAAGTTCATCATCGTCACGTTCACGCAGCCGACCGTTCCCGACGTGGTCTTCGTCGAGGGCCTGACTGGTGACCTCTATCTTGAAGATGCGCAGGATGTAGAGCTATATAACGCTACTTTCTGGGCACTTAGCGAGTTGGCCGCGAGCACCGAACAGACGCGTGCCATGATTGCCTGCATGATCGCGGCTGGCGGTCCAACGAGCGGCTTAGCCGCCGGGTCCGGTCACTAGCCGGGCGGTCAAGTTCACCAGTTTGCGTGACCAAGCGATTTATCGTCCAAGGCGACCAATCTATGAAGGCGACGATCGATATGTCATCGCTGCACGATCAGCTAGGTGAGGCGGCAACGCCTGGGCTCACCTGGCGCCGGTCCAGTTTCTGTGCGTCAGGGGAGTGCGTGGAGATCGCGACCCGTGACGACATGGTCCTGGTGAGGGACTCCAAGGCACCGCAGGCTGGCATTCTCAGCTTCAACGCCGACGAGTTCAGGTCCTTCGTCCGCGGCGTGGTGGCTGGCGAGTTCAACGACCTCGTTGACCCCTAGTCACGCCGGTCCGGCTCAATCGTAGTGGCGCAGCCGTGGCCAAAGCTGGGCCCACGGCTGGCGACGACGAACGCCTGGCCCGCGCAGCAAGACCCCGAGTCAGGCCCAGCGGGCCAGGACTTCGTCGGCCGCCCGGACGCCGGAGCGGAGTGCTCCTTCCATCAACCCGGACCAGGCTCCTGCGGTGTGCTCGCCTGCGAAATGCACCCGCCCGACCGGAGCGCTGATCAGCCGGTCGTGTCCGGGTACCTGCGCGACCGTCATCGCGGAATATGACTCCCTGGCCCACGGATCGTCGTTCCAGATGGTGAGCAGGGCTCGGTCCGGGTCCAAGGTCAGCTCGGGCCGCAACGCCGCCGCCCGGCCGGCCCAGGTCGCCGGCCCCTGCGCGATTTCCAGCGCCGCGAGACCCTCCTCGGTGCCGGCGAAGGCGTGCAGCACGGGCTGGACGAGGCCGGATCCGTCGGTCGCCGTCCAGGTCCAGAACAGATCGGGCACGCTATGGACTGCCGACGCTTCCGCCGGGGCCGCGAGCGGCACGTGCAGTTTGGCATTGTGCGCGAGTCCGGCGCGGCGCCATACGGCCATGAGATGCTCGGGCAGCGCGGGCTGGAACGGCAGCTGCCGCAGCACAGCCATCGGCACGGCGACGATGACCGCGCCGGCGGCCACCGCACCGTGATCGGTGCACACGCGGACGCCGACCTCGTCATGCTCGACGGACCGTACGGGGTTACTGAGCCTGACGACCGGGCCGAGCCGGGCGGCGAGTAGCTCGGCGAGCTGCTGATTGCCGCCTGCGACTCGCCAGCTCGGGCGCCTCGTGAAGTCCGAGGCGACGCCGACCAATGACGCGGCCGACAGGCGGTTGGCATTGACACCGTTGGTGGTGGTTACCCGGGACAGGAACGCGGCAAGCGCGGCGGGGGAGTCCTGCCACGCTGAAGCGGCCTCGGCGAGGCAGGTGCCGGGTGGAGCGCTCGCGGCGGCGGCCGCGACCACGCGTGCGCACCGAGCCACCTCGTCCGGCGCTGCCGGGCTGCCGCCGCGCGCCTCCCGCTCGTAGTACGACATAGTCGTGCCGGCCAGATCCAAGCCGAGCTCGGACAGCATCATCCGCATGACGTCGTAGCCGTCGAGCACGAACTCCGCGCCGCGCTCCACGATCGTGCGCTGATCGCCGGGAACGAGCTCAGCCGACCACACCCGGCCGCCGACCCGGTCGCGCGCTTCGAGGACGATCACTTCGTGCCCGGATCGCGCGATCCGGTCCGCCGCCATCAGCCCCGCGTACCCGGCACCCGCCACTACGACGCGCATGCGCTCAGATGGTAGGCGGTGAGGGCAGCGGAAGAATCGTCGGGCCTGGCCGGAAGCCGCACCGGGGGACCCTTTAGCTGTCGGTGGCGGGTAGTAGCTTCGTTGGGCATGACATACCTAGAACCTCCGATGGCAGGCGACGAGACTGCCACCCTCCTGGGGTCGCTGGAGCGCCAGCGCGCGACCTTCGCGTGGAAATGCGGGGGACTCGATAAGGCCGGACTGCAGGCAACGGTCGGCGCCTCGTCGATGACCCTGGGCGGGCTGATCAAACACCTGGCTCTGGTCGAGGACGACTATTTCACCAGGAAGCTGCTCGGGCGAGACCTCGGGCCGCCGTGGAACGCGGTGGATTGGGACGCGGACCCGAACTGGGAATGGCGCACTGCCGCCGAGGACTCCCCCGAGCAGCTCTATGCGCTCTGGGAGGGGGCAGTGGCCCGCTCGCGCGCCGCCGTCACTGAGGCACTGACCGGCGGCGGCCTGGAGCAGCTGGCCCGGCTCGTCTGGCCCGACGGCCGGTCACCGAGTCTGCGGCGCATCCTCGTCGATCTGATCGAGGAGCATGCGCGGCACGTCGGCCACGCCGACCTGATCCGCGAGTCGGTCGACGGGCTCACCGGGGAGGACCCGCCGGGCGGCAGCGTTGCGTGGCCGGGGTAGCCGGCGTTACGCCGGCGGCGTGACCCGAGCCGGAACGCAAACGTCCGCCCGGAGCAATCGCTCCGGGCGGACGCCCCCGCTCCGGGCGGACGCCCCCGCTCCGGGCGGACGCCCCCGCTCCGGGCGGACGCCCCCGCTCCGGGCGGACGCCCCCGCTCCGGCATTCCTAGGTGTGATGGTGACGCCTGGGGCTGTTGCGCAGCCATAGGAACGCGACCACCGCGAGCAGCAGCCAGGGGAAGAAGGAGTGGATCAGCGCCTGGCCGAGCAGCGCCGCTGCCACGATGATCAAGATGAGGAGGACGAACCTGGACATGGGACTCCTTGAGGGTGGTCTGGTGACGTTGGCGGGGGGCGAGGCTCCTGGTTCGGCCGGGTTGGCCAGATCGGGCAGGTCGGCGAAGAGCCCGGCGAAGTCGCCGTGCGTCTTGGCGCTCATCGCTCGTTCCATCCGCTCGTTGAACTCGGCCTGATCGAGACGGCCGTCGCCGTAATGCTTGGATAGCCGGTCCGCGACGTCGGCCCGCTCCGCGTCCGAAACCCGAAGGTTCGGGTTGGCCGAGCCGCTGCGGCGGCGAGAGTATCCGGCCGTCCACGGCGGGTTGTTCATCCACGAGGGGCTGAATTGCGGTGACATCTGGTCTCCCGGGTCTGACTGAGCCATCTAGCGCGACCGGTTCTCCAGCGAGCTGAACAGCTCGCCGGCGATCGACTGGTCG
>DASWGE010000170.1:0-4632 GCA_036393895.1 Streptosporangiaceae bacterium
CCGAAGGCGTCCATCCGCTTCCAGCGCCCTGGCACTTCGAGCAACTCGAGGTGACCGATCCGCTTCGGCAGCGCCGGGTCGATCAGCAGATGGTCGTCGTGCGGCTCAAGTCCGAGCGCAGTCCGCAGCAGGAGCAGTGGCGCGCCGGTCGACCACGCTTGCGGGCTGCAGGCGGTCGGGTACTGGACGGGATACCTGGTCAGGTGCCGCGGATATCCGCCGAAGGCCTCGGGAAGCCGGCCACCGAAGACTTCAGCTGCCTCCAGGATGCCGGCCGTGACACAGGCGGCTTCCGCCTTGAATCCGTACCGCCGCAGTCCCCAGGCGATGAACGAATTGTCGAATGGCCACACCGTTCCGGTGTGATAACCGATCGGGTTGTAGCGCGCCTCGCCCTCGGCCAACGTCCTGACTCCCCACCCGGAGAACAGCTCGGGTCCGGTCAGGTGCCTGGCGATCGCCCTGGCCTTGGATTTGTCCACGATGCCGCTCCACAGCAGGTGCCCGATATTGGATGTGAGCGAGTCGACCGGACGCCCGTCGCAGTCCAGGGCGACGGCGAAGTACTCGCCGTCGGCGATCCAGAAGTCCCTGTTGAACCGCCGCTTGAGGTCGGCTGCTTCTTTCTCCAGCCGGTCGGCGAAGGCCGCGTCCCGCCAGACGCCGCGGGCCAGCCGTGCGGCGCGGACCTTGGCGTCATAGGCGTAGCCCTGCAGCTCGCAGGTGGCCCGCGGGAAGCCCGGCAGGTCGCCGTTGCGGTAGGAGATGGAATCCCATGAATCCTTCCAGCATTGGTTCTCCAGGCCAGTCGTGGCGTTCCTGCGCTGATACCACACGTAGCCGTCGCCGCGGAGGTCGGCGAACTCGTCGATCCAGTTGAGCGCGGCTCGCGCGGTGTGCTCGAGGTCCCTGACGAGTTTGGCATCGCCGGTCCACCGCTCGTATTCGTCGAGCAGCACCAGGTAGAGCGGGGTGGCATCGGCGGATCCGTAGTAGGGCGAGTGCGGTCGCTCCTCGAAAGCGGTCAGTTCGCCGTAGCGCTGCTCGTGCAGGATCCGGCCGGGATCCTCGTCGCGGAAGTCGTCGATACGCGTGCCCTGCCGCTCGCCGAGCGCGCGCAGTGTGGTGGCGGCGAGCTCGGAGGTGAACGGCAGGGCCTGCAGGCTGGTGAAGATGCTGTCGCGGCCGAAGATCGTCATGAACCAGGGCAGGCCTGCTGCTGGCATCGAATGGCCCGGCATGGTGAGCGGGGAGAACCGCAGGGCCGCCAGGTCGGTCAGGCAGCGGCGGTAGATCTGCGCGAGCGGCTCCCAGTCACACTCCAGTCGCGGCGCATGGTTCAGCCACTTTTCCAGCCCGCGGGCCATGTCGCGGCGCGCCTTGCGCTGGCCGCGACGGTCGGCGTGCTGCGCGGCCGGCGTGTCCAGCTTCCCGAGCGACGCGACGACGTCAAGCTCCGTCGACCACTCGCCGTGCGCAGGCACGGTCACGCTGAACGACAGCCCGTTCTCGTCGACCGAAGCTTTCGCGCTGGCGCTGATCCAGGTCTCGCGGACGAACGTCTCACGCTCGTACCCGAGGATGAGGCTCCTGTCGGCCACCCGGTTCCGGTAGCGTCCTTTCTTCGCCAGAGCGTCCTTCACCTCGAAGAGGTCGGCGAAATCGCTGGCCGCGTCAATCCTGATTCGCAGGTCGGCTGGCTCGCTGCTGTGGTTAAAGACGCGCAGTTCCTCATGGAAGCCGTCGGTCACCTCCCGCTGCCTGATGACGGTAAGGGTGGCGTTGACATAGACGTCGGCCGCGCCAGGCACCAGGAAAAAGCGCGCCTGGAAATACTGCAGGTCGTCGGTGGACAGGGCGCTCAGCCGCTGCCCGTCTATGGTCAGTACCCACCGGGACAGGAAGCGGGTGTCGAACGAGAAGAGGCCGGTCGGGTCCGTGCCGGAGGCTTCGATGTCGCCCTGTTCATCGCTGACCACGAAGGTGTTGCCTTCGAGAATCTGGACCAGCTGGCCGCTCACGTCGTCCGCCGCCCCGCCGCGGCCGTCTCGCCGCAAATCGGGGTGACGCGGCCGGTCGACCCTGGCGACCCAGGCAGGCACCGCTGGAACGTCATGACGGCCGCCATGCTGCCCTCGCAAGTTAGCAAGCCGCGCAGCAACGCGGCCTGAGCATTGAGCCGGCCGGCGACGATTGCCGCGAAATGCGCCCGGTCAATCCGCACGATCGCTTCGGCCGGCCTGCGCTGGCGCGCGACCGTCACGCTGCCGTCGTGCACCGCTACGTACCATCGATCGACGGCCTCGCCGTCGACGAGGTCGAACCGCAGCGTCGCCGATTCCCGATCGAAGGTCGCAAGGTAACCCGCTTCGGCCAGCCCGGTGAAGAACTGGCCGACCGGATCGGCGTCCCGTTGTGCTGATGCCGCGCGTTCCGTCTGCATCGCCGCCCCCAGATGGCGTGAGTGTGGCCCTTACGTGAAGGCTGAGGGTCTTATGCAGACCCTCCGGCTACACCTATGCACGGTGTCTACCCGTTAAGCGGTCCAAGAACTCGGCGGTAGGCGGCCAGGTGATCAGCCGTGGGCGCCGAGGGCGGCCGCCGGGCTGTCGATCAGGCGCTGGACGGCGGGAACGACCGCGTCGACGTCGTCGACGACCACCGGCAGGGCAATGTCCTGCTCGCCGACGACCAGTTCCTGCGAGAACACGCCGGTCAGCCGTCGCCAGCCGGGGCCGACCAGCACCAGCTGGGCAGCATCCGGCTCGGTCTGGGCGGCAGCCCAGACCGCCGAAGCCTCGGCCAGCGTGCCGATACCGCCCGTCAGCGCGATCGCTACCCGAGCGGCTAGCAGGAAGCCGAGCCGCTGCGCGTAGCTGCTGCTCCATCTCAGCTCGGCGCAGCTGGGGTCCGGCGTCAGGTGCTGCCACGCCCGCATGGGCAGCCCGACCGTGCGGCCGCCGGCGGCTGCCGCGCTGCGGGAGACGGCAGCCATCAGCCCGCCGTACCCGCCGGTGACGACGATCCAGCCCTGCCCGGCCAGCAGGCCGCCAAGCCGCATGGCGTCAACGTGCCGCGGATCGCCTGGCCGGATCCGCGCCGAGCCGAGCACGGCGACCTCGACCTGCGCCCCTCGCGCCCCCGGCGGCCCCGGCGGCCCCGGCGGCCCCGGCGGCCCCGGCGGCCCCGGCCGCGTTTCACCCCGCGACGAGCTGGTAGCCACGGACACCTTTCTTCTCGGACAAGGTCACGATGACCCCGCGCAGGACGCCTTCGCTGTACTCGCTGCCCGGATTGAGCGCCAGGGTTTTGCCTATTCGCGCCTCGCCGCGGGATTCATGAATATGTCCATGCAGGCTGAGCATGGGCTGGAACCGGGCGAGCGCCTGCCTGACCGCCGAGCTTCCGACTCCGGTGATCACCGGGGAGCCGCCGCGCGTGACCGGCCGGAACTCCTTGTCGAGCGCCACCGCCTGGTCGATCGGCGTCTCCTTCGGCGGGACATGAAGGTTGAAGATAGCCCTGGCCGGATCGGCGAGCTTTGCGGCCTCGCGGTCGATCAGGGCGGCCAGGTCGTCTTCATCGAGCTCGCGCGGCGAGTCCCACGGAGTGCGGTTCGAGTAACCGACCGAGATCATCTGAAAGCCGCCAGGCAGCTGCACCACCCGCTGGTCAGGGTTAATGACCGAGGCGCTGCTGTTCAGGACGTCCTCGATGAAGAAGGGATCGTCATTGCCAGGGGCGACGAGGCACTGGACTGAGCTGCCGGCCAGCCGTTCTTCGGCCAGCTCGATCCAGCGGCCCATGGTCTCGCTGATCAGCTTCGTGAACAGGTCGCTGACGCCGGCCGGATCCTGCTTGAGGACGTTAATCTCGTCCGCGGTCATCGGGTGCGGGTAGAACCCGGCGTCGGCGATGAACTTGTTCAGCCCCGCCAGACCGTCGGCGTCCACGACCCGCTTGCGCCCGAAGAGCTGGGCGTAGTACTGCCCATGCTGCTCCTCGACGACCGGGACGATCATCTTGCCGGTGATGTCGCCTCCGAGCAGGATGGCGTCCACGCCGTAGAACTTGGCCGCGTTCAGGAACTTGCGGAAACACCGGTCCGACCCATGGATGTCGGTGGCAAAGAAGATCTTCGATTCTTTCAAACCGGACGCTCCTCCAGCTCATCGCACGTCATGCGGGCTCTCCGATGGTGGCGCGGTGAATGGTCTGGTAATGCTCGTCCCTGGCCGCCTCGCTGGGGAAGTTGTAGGACCTCTTGCCTGCCAGCCTGGCCAGGTGAAAGCCGGCCAGGGCAAGCGGCAGGCACGCGGTGACCGGGGAGAGCTCTTCTGCGACGCCGGCCGCCAACGCAAGCAGCAGCTCTCCTGCCACCTCGGGCGCTGGTGGCCGGCGGTCGCTGATCACGACCGGGCGGGCGCCGACGAACCGGAGTTCGGACAGGATCTCAAGGCCCCGGTCGTGACCAGCGCCGCTCGGGTTGACCAGGACGACGGGATCTCCGGCTGAGGTGACGAAGTACTGCTCGTGTGCCCATTCCTCGAGATTCGTCGCCACCCCCAGCAGCTGCGGACCCTCGAGTAGCTTCGCGGCTCCGAACCTGGCCGTCGCTTCGTTGGGCCCGGC
>DASWGE010000171.1:0-3070 GCA_036393895.1 Streptosporangiaceae bacterium
AGAACGCTCGGCCAGCGGGTTCACCGGACCGGCGCGCGACTGGCGTGGCAGGCGACGACCCAGTGGCTGTTGCCGCAGTGGCCGAGTTCGTCGATGGGATCGGTTACGACCCCGTCCGGTTGCCAAGCCTCGCGGCCGGCCAGGTACTGCAGCCTGGCGGCCCGGTGTTCGGCCGGGTGTTGCTTCGTCCTGAGTTCGACCTGGCCATCGGCACAGGCCCAGCCGCGGCCGGCGCGCCTGTCCTCGCGGACGCTCAGTCCGGAAAAGGGTGAGTGACATGACCGACCAGGCAGCGGAGAAGCGCACCTCCGCTCCCGAATCAGTTCGGTTCCCGCTCGTCTTCGGGCTCGACACGTTCGGGGACCGGAACGGCGATGCCGACGGCAAGCCCGTCTCGCATGCCCAGACGATCCGCAACGTGGTCGCCGAAGGCGTCCGGGCGGAGCAGGTAGGCATCGACTTCTTCGGAATCGGCGAGCATCACACGGACTACTTCCCGATGCCGGCCGGGGACGTGGTGCTGGCTGCAATCGCGGCAGGCACGAACCGGATCCACCTGGGCTCAGCCGTCACGGTGCTGAGCTCGGACGACCCGGTGCGGGTCTTTCAGCGCTACTCAACGCTGAACGCGATCTCCGGTGGCCGGGCCGAAGTCATCCTCGGTCGCGGATCGAGCATCGAGTCCTTCCCGCTGTTCGGATACGACCTCGCCGACTACGAAGAACTGTTCGAGGAGAAGGCGGCGCTGTTCGCCGAGCTGCTCAAGGGCGGACCGGTCACCTGGCAGGGCACCACCCGCCCGCCCCTGTACCACCAGGACGTAGTGCCGCACACCGAGTCCGGCCCGTTCCCGGTGTGGATCGGCGTCGGCGGAAACCCGCAGTCGGTGATCCGCGCCGCCCGGCTCGGGTTCCGGCTCGCGCTCGCCATCATCGGCGGCCAGCCCGCCCGGTTCGCCGCGTTCTCGCAACTGTTTCAAAAGGCCCTGGAGAAGTTCGGGCGGCCGCCCCTTCCCGTAGCTGTACATTCACCTGGCCATATCGCGCGGACCGACGACCAGGCGCGAGAGGAATTCTGGCCGCGCTGGCGGGACATCATCAGCGTCGTCGCCCCGGAGCGCGGGTTCGCGATTCCTACCGAGGAGTCGTTCGCCTGGGAGGCCGGGCCGCACGGAGCGCTCTACGTCGGATCCCCCGAAACTGTCGCTCAGAAGATCGCCGCCAACCTCCGCGCGCTGCAAGCCACCCGCTTCGACCTGAAGTACGGCATGCCAGGCCTCACCCACGAAGCGCTCATGACGAACATTGAGCTGTACGGCCAGGAGGTCATCCCCCGGGTGCGCGAGCTGCTCGCACCAGCGCCATCCGAACCGCCGTCATCAGGCTTGTCCTAACCCATTGGCGGTCACGGCTCGGGCCCTCAGCGGAGCCCGGCAGCAATTCTGCGTCATGGCACGGACCTGCCGACCATCGTGCGGGCAAAGATAGGCGTCATGGCAGCGCGGTGAAGGGCTACTGGATGCTCCGAGATGTGCCGGCGGTCCCTGTGCCTTCGATCGGCCAGATGCCTGGTGATCCGCCGGATTCTGACGTGATCAGTGGATCGGTAGACGAGCCCGAGTTGTTCGCGCTGCTGTTCCGCCGGCATGCGGCCGCGCTGGGCCGCTATGTCTGCCGCCGGCTGGGTCCAGACCTCGCCGATGACATTGTGGCCGAGACGTTCCTGGCCGCGTTCCGCCAGCGTTCCTGCTATGACCTGGCCAGATCAGAAGCCCTGCCCTGGCTGCATGGCATCGCCGCGAACCTGATCAGGCGGCATTACCGCGATGAGGGGCGCCAACTGCGGGCACTTGAGCGGACCGGCGTCGACCCGGTAGCAGAGTCGGCGGCGGACCTCGCCGAGGCCAGACTGACGACCGACGCAGCGAGCCGGGCCGTAGCCGCAGCGCTCGCATCGCTCAGCCGCGAGCACCGCGATGTTGTGCTGCTCGTGACCTGGGCGGAGCTGACCTATGACGAGGTAGCTCACGTACTCGGCATTCCGGAAGGGACCGTCCGGTCGCGGATGAGCCGGGCCCGGGCGCGGCTCCGCGTTGCCTTGGCGTGCGCGCACCTGGCCGATCCTGATGGCGAGAGGGAGGATAGTCATGAATGACGCGGATGAACTGACGGCGGTCGCACGGCTGCGCAATCACATCGGGTACCAGCTAGACCTCACCGACGCTGAGCACCGGCTTGCCGACGGGATCGCCGCCGACACTGGCCGATCGCAGGTCGGTCCAGGTGGGCCTCGGCGCCGCAGAAACCCGGGCGGCTTCACTCGGTCATTGCCGGAGCGGATCCGGGCGCAGCGGCGCCGGGTGGCAATCGGGGCAGTCGCGAGCGCGGCGGCCATGGCCGCTGCTGGCGCTCTGATCGTCGCGTTGCCGCATGTTCGCGGCCCGGCCGCGCACCGGCCCTCGCCAGGCCGGCAAACGCCCGCCGCGGGCAGCCCGGGCTCTTCGCCGCCCACCCGTCTCGGACCAGCCCGGACCGAGGCTGAGCTCGTCGCCTACTCCTCGGCGGCAGCGGCGACGGCACAGTTGCCAGGGCCGCACCAGTGGCTATACCAGAAAACAGTAAACGCCACGGCGGACGCACGCACCGGCCAGGTGCTCCGCCCGCCGCTGAAGGGCACGACGGCAGAAGCCTGGTGGCGCGCCGACGGGCAGTTTGTCGCCAACCGCTATGACCGCCGCCTGCACTACCAGAGCATGCGCGGCAGCACCATCAGCGACTGGCCGTCGATCGGCCTGTCCTATCTCAGGTCGCTGCCAAGCACGCCGGCCCGACTCGAGGCGGTCATTACAACCAACATTGCCCGAGATATCCGACGCTATGGCCGGGCTAGTGCTCTAGCCGGCCAAACCCCGCGGGAATTGGTCTTCGCGAATATCCAGGGCTTGCTGGAAGACGTCCCCGTCCTGCCGCCGTCACTGCGCGCAGGCTTGTACGGCGTGCTCGCCCAGTTGCCTGATGTGCACTTCGACAATTCGGCGACCGACATGGCCGGCCGGAGCGGCGTCGCTTTC
>DASWGE010000172.1:0-2673 GCA_036393895.1 Streptosporangiaceae bacterium
GCGGTGCCGTAGCGGTCGCACATCTCGAGGAGGCGGCGTTCTGCGACTTCCAGGCAGGCGGCTTGCGCGGCCAGGTCGCCGAGGACCATCTCAGGCAGGCGACTATTGGCGGCCAGGATGGCGCGGATATCCTCGATCGGCCTGCCCCCGGCGTAGGCGTGTACGAACGGGAGTTGCAGGCCCTCGGCGTAGACGTCCTGCGAGTCGGCGGTCCATGATCCGGGGTCCTTGCCGCCGACCTCGGTCCAGTGACCCTTCGCTGCCGCGAAGCCGATCAATTCGGTGCCGGAGAAGACCGGGCGGATCAGAGCCACGTCGGAGAGGTGCGTTCCGCCGCCGGCGTAGGGGTCGTTCGCGATGATCACATCACCGGGTTTGAGGTCCTTACGGCGTGCGATGGTTTCCTTGACCGCGTCGCCAAGCGGGCCGAGGAACCCCGCGATGCCGTTGCCCTGAGAGACGAGTTCGCCTTCGGCGTCAGAAATACCGACACCGAAGTCGAGGACCTCGTAGATGATCGGGCTCTGCGAGGTGCGTTGCAGCGAGACGAACATCTCGTCGCTGATCGCCGCGAAACCCTCCCGCAGCACGTCCATGGTGAACCGGTCAACCGTGCTCACTGGCGCGCCTCCGGCACGGTGTTCACCGCTCCTCCAGGATCAGGTTGCCGGCCTCGTCCTGCCGCGCGGCCTGGCCGGGCAGGACCAGCGTGGTGGCAGCCGGCTCCTCGATCACGCACGGCCCGGCGACCCAGTGCTGGTCCGTGCCGGTCGGCTTGGCAGCCAGATCGGCGAGTTCGGCTCTGACCAGGACCGGGATCTCCTGCTGCGCTCCGTACGGGTCGAGGTCGACCAGCCGGGTTCGGGCGGGCGGCTCCGGGCCTGGGAGGCTCTGGTCGGTCCAGCTGATCTCCGGTGTCGGTTCGATCGCGCTGACCCGGAGCGATACGACCTCGAGCGGGGCGTCGAGACGGAACGAGTAGCTGTCCAGACAGCGCTGATCGAACGCGGCGCGGATGTCATCTAGCGCGCCCGGGGCGCCGGGGGCGGGTACGGGGACTTCCAGCGTGTGCTCCTGCCCGGCGTAGCGGAGCTCGGCGTACCTGGCGATCTCTGGCACGCCGGTGTCGCTGCGCTCGCCGAGTTCAGCGAGCGCTGCTTCCTCGACGGGGACGAACGCGGTCGCGAGGTCGGTTTTGTCCAGCGGCCCGAGCACAGTGTGGACGGCCTCGCCGCGCAACGGGCTGGCCAGCATGCCGAAGGCGGAGAAGTGGCCGGGACCTGGCGGGATGACCGTACGGGAGATACCGAGCTCGCGGGCTAGCAGCGCGGCGTGTAGCGGACCCGCGCCGCCGTAGGCCACGAAAACGAAGTCCCGCGGATCATGGCCGCGGCGCAGGGTCACCAGCCGGAGCGCGTGGCTCATCTGGGCGACCGCGTACCGCAGCACGCCGCGGGCGACCGACTTCGCGTCGGTGCCGATCTGCCTGCCCAGCGCGGCGAGTGATTGCTCGGCGGCGCCCGTGTCCAAAGGCCTCGTCCCGCCGAGGAAGTAGTCAGGGTCAAGCCGGCCGAGCAACAGGTTCGCGTCGGTCAGGGTCGGCTCGGTGCCGCCCCGGCCGTAGCAGGCGGGTCCTGGGTCGGCGCCCGCGCTGCGCGGTCCGACGTGCAGGCCGCTTGCCGAGTCCGACCAGACGATGGACCCGCCGCCCGCCCCGATCTCGATGATCTCCACGGTCGGGACCTGGACCGGGTAACCGGCGAACGACGGTGTCCTGCCGATAAAATGCAACGTGTCGATCCGCACTTCGCCATTGCGAACCGCCGATGTCTTGGCCGTGGTTCCGCCGATGTCCAGGGTCAGGACGTTGCTGTTGCCGAGTCGGCGGCCGAGTTCGGTTGCGGCCATCACGCCAGCCACGGGACCGGATTCGAGCAGCGCGATCGGCGCTTGCGCTGCCCGGGCGAACGAGCTAACGCCGCCGTTTGACCGCATGGCGCGCATCGGAGCGGTGACGCCCTGGCTCTGTAGCGCGGCTTCCAGCGAATCGAGGTAACCGGCGACGACCGGCTGGACGTAAGCGGACAGGACGGCGGTGCTGGTCCGCTCGTATTCCCGCCACTGGCCGCTGACCTCGTGCGAGGCAACGACGGAGAGACCTGGCAGCTGGTCACGCAGGGCGGCGGCCAATTGCTGCTCGTGTTCTGGGTTGGCCCAGGCGTGCAGCAGGCAAATCGCGACCGCCTTCACGTTGCGGGCGGCGATCTGCTCGGCGACGGCTGCCACGTCAGCGTCGCAGACCGGCTGCACGACCTTGCCGAGGTGGGTCATCCGCTCGGTAACCTCGAAGCGCAGGTGCCTGGGTACGAATGGCACCGGCTTGGCGTAGGCGAGGTTGTACAGGTCAGGCCGGTTTGCCCGGCCAATCTCAAGCACGTCGCGGAAGCCGCGCGTTGTCACGAGGGCGGTCGGCGCGCCCCGGCGCTCGGTGACCGCGTTGATCACGACGGTGGTGCCGTGGATGAACGCCTCGATCGACTCGGCAGGGACGCCCGACCCGGCGAGTGCGACGAGCACGCCGTCGCTCAGGTGACCCGGGGTTGTGTCCGCCTTGGCCCGCACGACGCTGCCGCTGACTGTGTCGACCGCAACGAGGTCGGTGAAGGTGCCGCC
>DASWGE010000173.1:0-1625 GCA_036393895.1 Streptosporangiaceae bacterium
CAGTACGCCGCCGACCTTCGGCTGCCTGTCGTGCGGCTGCTCGACGGGGCAAGCGGCGGCGGCAGCGTCAAGATGACTCTCGACGCCGGCTCCAGCTATGTCCCCGTCAACCCGGCCTGGGACGCGGTCGTCGGCAATCTCTCGCTCGTTCCCGTCGTGGCGGCTTGCCTCGGCCCGGTGGTGGGGCTGGGCGCTGCTCGCCTCGTCATGTCGCATCTGGCCGTCATGGTCACTGGCATCGGCCAGCTGTTCACAGCCGGGCCGCCCGTCGTCCGCAGCGGCACGGGGGAGGAGCTGACCAAAGAGGAACTCGGCGGAGCGGCCGTCCACAACCGCAACGGCACGATCGAGCGGTTCGCCGCATCTGAGGATGCTGCCTTCGCGATGATCCGCGATTTCCTGTCCTACCTCCCGGCCAGCGTAAACGAGACGCCGCCGGTCATCGCCTGCCAGGATCCGGCAGCGCGGCGCGAGGAATCGCTGGTCTCGGCCGTTCCGCGCGACTCCCGCCAGCCCTACCGGATCGGGTCTGTCCTTGAGGCGATCTTCGACCGCGGATCGGTGTTCAGGTACGCGGAGTATGGCGGCTCTACCGGTACCTTCCTGGCCCGGCTCGACGGCCATCCGGTCGGCGTGATCGCGACCGACCCGCACCGGGGCACCACCATGTCGCTGGAGGGAGCGCTCGCCATCACTCGCCTCGTCGACCTGTGCGAGACGTTCCACCTGCCGCTGGTCAGCCTCACCGATCAGGGCGGGATCACCATCGGCAGGGTCGCTGAGGAGCGCGGCACGATCCGGCACGCCGCGCGCGCCATCGCCGCCGTCTACCAGGCCAGAGTCCCGCAGGCAGAGTTGATCGTGCGCCGCGTCTACGGCGTCGCCGGCGCGGGAATGGTCAACCGGCACCGGGTCGCGCGCAGCTGGGCATGGCCGTCCGGAGACTGGGGCTCGCTTCCCGTCCAGGGCGGCGTAGAGGCCGCCTTCCGCGCGCTGCTGGAGGCGGCTGCCGACGCTCAGGCCGAGATCGAGCGGATACGACGCACCCTCGCCGCCGTTACCTCGCCATTCCGCACCGCAGAGCGCTTTGGCGTGCAGGACCTGATCGATCCGCGCGACAGCCGCCGGTTGCTCTGCGCATGGGTTCGCGACGCCTACCGGGTGCTGCCCGAGCTCACCGGCCGTCCGTCGTTCGGCACCCGTCCCTAACCGGCGCGTGCCAGAACCCGCCGCGCTTGCTAGCGTGCGGGCGTGGGCATCTCCTTCAGTGAAGCAACGCTCAAGCTGCTCGACGGCAGGAATTACGCGGTTCTCGCGACGGTGAATCCCGACGGCAGCCCGCAGACCTCGGCGATGTGGGTCGGCCGTGACGGCGATGACCTGCTGTTCTCGACAGTCGAGGGGCGGGTCAAGCACCGGAACATGCTGCACGACCCTCGGGTGAGCGTCACGGTGCTGGATTCCGCCGACCCGGAGAATTACGTCGAGCTCCGGGGGCCGGTGTCGATGTCACCGGACATCGGCCGCAAGGTCGATACGCAGCTGTCCTGGAAGTACGACGGCAAGGATCCCGATCCCGACCGGCCTGGCGCGGTGCGCGTCGTGGTCAGAATGACCGTGGAGAA
>DASWGE010000174.1:0-6500 GCA_036393895.1 Streptosporangiaceae bacterium
AGGTTCGAGACCCGGCTAGCCGGCCCGATCGTGTCGGCCGGAGCCACGTAGCCAGGTACCGGCGAGCCGTAGATGAGCGCCCATTCGTTGGGGTTGGCCAGCGCCCAGTCCCTGACGGCCACGCAGACCGCCGACCACCGGCCGGCCAGATCGCCGCGGTCCACAGCCGCCTCGCGGGACTCAGCGGCAGCGCCCAGTGCGTCGTAGGCGTCGATGATCAGCCGGGTGAGCAGGTCATCACGGTTCGCGACGTAGCGGTAGACCGCCGAGGACACCATCCCCAGGTCGCGCGCGATAGCACGCAGGCTCAGCGCGGCCGCGCCGTCCGTGGTGAGGTGCCGGCGTCCGGCCTCCAGGATCTCTCTGGTGATCTCGGCTCGCGCGCGCTCCCTGGCTGTCCGCGGTACCGACCGCACCTCTGCGCCACTCGCCATCCCAGAATCCTGGCACAAGTCAAGAGCATTGGCAACAAAACAGAGCACCGCTCTTGACGTGGGCGACGCGAGCTGCGATGCTGTTCATCAACAAGAGCACTGCTCGCGAATTTGAGCACTCGACCACACTGGAGCGGACGATGGACGAGAACGGAACCGCCAAGGACTCCGGCGACCTGCATGTGATCATCGGCGCTGGCGCGATCGGCAGCGGGGTAGCGCGGGCACTGGCCGGCAGCGATCACCGCGTGCGGATCATCACCAGGTCCGGGTCGGGACCGTCGGGATCCGCGGACCCGGTCGTCCGCCCGGCCGAGCTGGTCGCTGCCGACGCCAGCGACGCCGAGGCGATGGCCAGGCTCACCGAGGGCGCGGCGGCCATCTACAACTGCGCGAACCCGCCCTACCATCGCTGGCCAGCTCTCTGGCCGCCGATCGCGTCGTCGTTGCTCGGCGCCGCCGAGCGCAACGGCGCGGTTCTCGTCACCATCTGCAACCTCTACGGGTACGGTCCCGCGCCCAGGTCTCAGTCCGCGACCGGCTACGACGAGGCCCACCCCATGACGGAGGCGACGCCCCTGGCGGCCACGGGAAGGAAGGGAACCGTTCGGGCCCGGATGTGGCTCGACGCCCTGGCGGCACACCAGGCAGGCCGGGTGCGGGCAGTCGAGGTCCGCGCGTCCGACTACGTCGGGCCCGGTGCGGAGAGTGTGCTCGGCGCCCGCGTTGTCCCCAACGTACTGCGCGGCCGGGCAGTCCAGGTGCTTGGCCGGACGGATCGGCTGCATACCTGGTCGTTCACCGGCGATGTGGCGCGGATGGCGGTCGTTGCTGGCCGTGACCGCAGAGCATGGGGCCGTGCCTGGCACGCTCCGTCAGGGCAGCCGCGAACGCAGCGCGATGCGATCGATGATCTCGCCAGGGCGGCTGGTCGCGCGCCGGTGCCGGTCCGGGCGGTGCCGGCGGTGGTGATGCGGGCTGCGGGCCTGTTCTCGCCGCTGATGCGGGAGCTAGCCGAGACCAGGTACCAGTTCGCCGAGAACTTCGTGATGGACTCCACTGCCGCGCGGCAGACCTTCGGCCTCGAGCCGACGCCATGGGATCAGGTCCTCGCCGAAGTCCTGCGGTCCTACGGCTGGCAGGGCGCGGAGCAGACGAAACACTCCAATTATCCAGCATAATGGACAATCCGCGAGCCTGGCGGGCTGTTCGCGGGCCATCTGTGCCTGAGCCCGCGCTTCCAGCCTGCCGGGAGGTGGCGCAGTTTGGCTCGCCGACTACCCAGCTTGCCAGGGGCGGCCGGGCTGCTCGGCTTTCTGGCCGCCGTTTGCATCGCGCTATCGGTGGCGGCATGCGGCGCGTCCGGCGCGTCCGATGGAGCCGCCGCGGCAGGCAGTGCATCGGCGAACGGCAGTCCACCTGGGGTTGGTAGCTCCCCTGCGGTTGGTAGCTCCCCTGCGGGGGACGGGCTGCCCGCGGCCGCACCGCCGGAGTTCTGGTACGGGAGCGACGGCTTCACGATGCCTGTTGCCGGAACGGGCCCGTACGCCGAGCCGGTGGTCGGCGGGAGCTACGGCGGATACATCGGCATGGCCGGCAACTGGGCGCACTGGCAGGGCTGCGGCGGCGGGCTCGTCTGGTCGGCCGCGAACGCCAGCCAGGCGGCCGCCAATCTCGCTAGGTACCAAGCGGGCATCGGCGTGGCCGTCTTCTGGTTCATGGCCGGACCGGGGACCGATCCGCATTACAACGGGACGGTGGCCGAGGCGGCAGCCTGGGGGGAGCGGCAGGCGGCGCGGGCGCTGGCCAGTATCGGTGCGGCGGCGAGGTACCCGGTGCTGTGGATGGACGTCGAGTTGCCGGGCAACGCGCCTCAATTCACGCCAGCGCCAGACAACGGCTGGCAGGCCGCGTACACCTCGCCGTGCAGCGGGCGGGTGCGGACCCGGCACATCGCCCCGGCTGTCGACCGTGCCGTGATCGATGGCTTCGCCAGCTACCTGACCGCTCGCTCGTCCTATAAGCCTGGCGTCTACTCGGCGCCAGTTGTCTGGAAGGCGATCTTCGGCACGGGCAGCGCGTCGAGGATCCCCGGGCTGTACGAGTGGACCTACAAGGGCAGCACCAGCAGCTTGGCGGACGTTCCTTCTGGGTGGTGCCTGAAGGGCACGTCGACCTGCGCCCACTTTTTCGGCGGCCAGTACAGCGGGGATCGCACCGCGCTCATGTGGCAGTGGTCAGGCGGCGGCGGCACTCGCAACGGCTACGGCGACTTCGACCAGATCGACGGAGCGCGGACGCCCTGACGGGTTGCACTCACAGCAGCGCGTCGGTCGTGTAGTCGGGAATGCCGTCGAAATAGCGCGTCAGCACCTGGCCGAACAGGGGTTCTTCCGGCGCGGCGCGATGGAACAGCGTCATCGACGAGCGCAGCTTCATCGCGTCGATGCCGCCCAAAATCTGATCGGCGCTGCGGCCCTTGAGGGAGGCGAGGATTCGCGCGGATTCGCGCAATCGCGGCCCAAGCACGGGATGCTCCAGGTAGGCCGCTGCCTCGGCCAGCGACGAGATCGCGTACCGGCGTGCGGTCGGGCTGTGCCCGAGGCCGGCGATCTGCGGAAAGACGAACCACATCCAGTGGCTGGACTTGAAGCCGGCGCGGAGCTCGTCGAGGGCGCGCTGATAGGTGCCCGGGGGCCCGCCAGCATCCTGCGCGGTGACGAAGCGCTCAAGGTTAAAAGGATCGTCCATCCGTACTCCCAGCCGGCGGGATCCCGTCGCCGGGCGCCAGTACGGGCACCTGCACCCGCACGGCGTCCGGGTACTTCAGCCCGGTTCCCGTGTTGAGCACCACTACGGAGTCGTCCGCAGCGAGCCAGCCGGATTCGCGCAGCTGGCGGACGGCGGTGAAGCAGGCAGCCCCCTCGGGGCAGACGAGGCAGCCGTCGAGCCCGGCAACCTCGCGCTGGTCGGCGAGCAGCGCGTCATCGTCGACCGCGACGGCGGTCCCGCCCGTGGCGTAGAGGGCGTCAAGCACCAGGAAGTCCCCGAGGGCCTTGGGCACGGTGAGGCCGAAGGCCACGGTCCTGGCGTCGGGCCACGGTTCGCTCTGCCTCGCGCCGCGGGCGAAGGCCGCGACGATCGGCGCGCAGCCGCTTGCCTGGACGGCTACTAGCCGCGGGATGTCGCCATCTGCCCAGCCCAGCTCGAGCAGTTCGAGAATGGCCTTGTAGATGCCGATGATTCCGACGCCGCCTCCGGTCGGAAGCACGATCACGTCGGGCAGCCGCCAGCCAAGCTGCTCCGCGATCTCCAGCCCCATGGTCTTCTTGCCCTCGATGCGGTACGGCTCCCTGAGCGTGGCGACGTCCTGGTAGCCAGCACGATCCGCGATCGCCGCGCTGACCAGCGTGGCAGCGTCACCGATCAGGCCATCGACGAGGTACAGCTCGGATCCGGCCGCCGCACACTCGGCTCGCGTGATCGCCGGAGCTCCGGTCGGCATCACGATGAGGCTGGCCAGCCCGGCGCGCGCTGCGTAGGCCGCCCAGGCTGCGCCCGCGTTCCCGTTGGTCGGCATGGCCACTCCCGCCACGCCGAGCTCGGCCGCGCGCGATATGCCCACGGCGGCGCCGCGGGCCTTGAAGGTGCCGGTCGGGATGAGGCCCTCATCCTTCATCATCAGCCCTGGTACGCCTAGTGCCGCACCGGTGCAAGACATGCGCAACAGCGGTGTCATTCCCTCGCCGAGGCTCACGACGCTCGCGGTGGCGCTGACCGGGAGGAGCTCGTGATACCGCCACAGGTCAGGCGGGCGGGTGGCGATCTCGGCGCGGCTGACCTTCGCGACCACGCGCTCGGTGTCGTACCTGGCGAGCAGCGGCGCGCCGCAGGCGCAGGTGCCGTGGACCTGCCCGGCATCGCAGGTTGTCGCGCAGCTGGCGCACTCCAGGTGACTCAGGGCCGAATACGAGGTCGGTGCCATAGTTCTCCCGCGTCTCAGCGGCTAGCTGGCCTGCGCGGGGCCGGCCTGCGCGGGGCCGGCCTGATCTCCGCGCACCACCACCATTGTCCTGCGGCCGGCCGTCAGGATCTTGCTGCGCACCGCGGCGAACCCGGCCGATGCCAGCGCCCTGGCCAGGGCCTCGGCCTGGGCCCTGGTGAATCCGTGCGTCGCGTGACCGCGGGCGCCCGGCCTGATCAGGCGCTCGGCCAGCAGCACCCGGCCGCCGGGAGCGAGTATTCGCCGGACCTCGGCCAGCCCGGCGGCCTGATCGTCCCAGTGATGTACGGAGCTGACCGACCAGACGACCGTCGCGGAGCCGTCAGGCAGCGGCAGCCGCTCCGCGCTCCCGCACATCCACGTGATGCTTGCGTCCGCTGTGGCACGGGTCAGCAGGCGGGCGAGGCGTAGCGCCACCGAAGACGGGTCGATGCCGGTCACCGATGCGCCATGGCGGGCTGCTTCCCTGACCGCGGTGCCGGGCCCGCAGCCGATATCGGCCGCGCGGTCGGCGGCGGTCAGCCGTGCCTCGCTGATGATCGCCCGCGCGACCGGCCCCCGGCCCGCGGTCATCGCCAGCGCGGTGAGCAGCTCAGCAACCGGCTGTGCCCGGGTGTGGCGGCCGGCTAGCGCAACGACCGGCGCAGACTGTCCCATGTCCTGACGCCTCCTCACACGCTAAGTATGCCGCTCTGTAAGCGGGCGTCGGGCTAGCGCGCGAGGCAGGCCGATCGGGCAGCAGGAAACAGAATAGGAATGGAATTGTAATTCCGGCGCTCTTTCAAGAAAAGCTATTTTGTGTTAGCTTGAATTTGAATTGATATTGTCCGGGGTGTGCAGACGGTATCGAGCCAGACAGCGCGGACGGCGGCCGCGGCAAGGGCAGCGCATCTGATCGTCGACCAGCCCCCGGTTATCTTCTCTGACACCCTCGCCATGGCGCTGCTTGGCGATGAGGCCGATGAGTATGTCGCTTATCACCGCGAGCACGGCAGCCATGTGGTCCTGGCCGGAGCACGCGGCCAGGTCGTCTGCCGAAGCCGGCTTGCCGAGGACAGCCTCGCAGCGGCGATCGGGCGCGGCATCAGGCAGTACGTGATCCTGGGCGCGGGACTCGATTCCTTCGCCTACCGTTCGGCCCTGTCACGGTCGGTGAGAGTCTTCGAAGTCGATCATCAGGCGACCCAGCACTGGAAGCGGCGCCAGTTGGCGGCCGCCAAGATCACCGTGCCGGAGCATGTCACCTTCGTTGCCGCCGATTTCGAGAGCGGGTCGCTGGCCGCTGATCTCATCCGCAGTGGCCTCGACCCGGTCGTGCCCGCGTTCGTCAGCTGGCTGGGCGTCACGATGTACCTAACCACCCGAGCGATCGGCCGGACCTTGGCCGAGTTGACGCAGCTCGCGCCGGGGTCGGAGGTCATTGCCGACTACATGCTCCCCGCTGGGATGCGAGACGAAGCCGGGAACACCTACGTCGAGCTCGTCGGCCCGTTGACCGCAGAACGCGGCGAGCCGTGGCTGACGTTCATGTCGCCGAAGGACATGTCGGACCTGCCAGCCCGGCATGGCCTCCGGCCGCTCAGGCACGTTGCGCAGGCAGACGTCGGGGACGCGACGACATGGCAGCGGTCAGACTCGCTGCGCCCCATCGAGCTCTCGCTGATCGCCCACGCGACGGTTGGCAGCCGCTAGGCGTGCGCGGCACCCGTGCTCAGGCGCGGCTCGCGTGCGCAGGCCCGGCTCGCGTGCTCAGGCGCGGCTCGCTACGGGCAGCTTGGCGAGCAGGCTGGCCAGCAGCGCGCTGGTGGCGCGCGGTCCGTTGATCTCCAGCCAGCGGACCTGCCGTCCGGCGGCCGTCACGCCTACGTAGAGCGGCTCGGCCATGTGGCATGCGCACAGGGGCGGCTTGATCAGCCAGCCTGACTGGCCGGCCAGCGTCAGCGGCTTGCTGACCGCGAACGGATAGAACAAGCCCACGTGCTTGTTCAGGTAGGCGACGAACGCAGCGGCGCCCGGACCGCTCCGGAACGTGAGCGATCGGCTGACGACCAGCGTGAGGCGAC